>NZ_JBHUUX010000030.1:0-65943 GCF_042670845.1 Promicromonospora sp. NPDC057138
GGGGGGCTGGCGGGGGGCGGTTTTTTTGGGGTGTGGTGGCTGTGCGCCGGCCCCCCCCCGCCCCCCCCCCCCACCACCGGTATCGACGCGGAAGGAGGTGTCATGACCGGTCAGGACTGGATGGAGAAGGACTTCTACGCCGTGCTGGGTGTCCCCAAGGACGCCGACGACGCGGCCATCAAGAAGGCCTACCGCAAGCTGGCGCGCCAGCATCACCCGGACCAGAACCAGGGCAACGTGGCCGCGGAGACCAAGTTCAAGGAGATCGGCGAGGCCTACGCGGTCCTGTCCGACCCGGAGCAGCGCCGGCAGTACGACGCCGTGCGCGCGATGGCCGGCGGCGCCCGCTTCTCCGCGGGTCCCGGCGGTGCCGGGGCGGGCGGATTCGAGGACATCCTCGGCTCGATGTTCGGCGGCCAGGGCGCGGGCCGTGGCGGGCCGCGGGTTCGCTACACGCAGGGCTCGGCCGGCGTGGGTTTCGACGACATCCTCGGCTCGATGTTCGGTGGCGGCAGGTCGGGGTACCCCTCGGCCGGCACCACCGGGTTCACCGCACCTAGCCCCGGCGCCGACGTTGCCGCGCAGGTCACGCTGCCATTCCGCGCGGCGGTGGAGGGCACGACCGCGGACCTCGAGGTCGGCGGCCGCACCATCACCGCCCGCATCCCGGCGGGGATCAACGACGGCAAGAAGATCCGCCTGCGCGGCAAGGGCCGCCCGGGCGTCAACGGTGGTCCGCCGGGCGACCTCGTGGTCACCGTGCACGTGGCGCCGCACCCCGTCTGGACGCTGGACGGCCATGACCTGCGCATGACCGTGCCCGTCACGTTCGCGGAGGCGGCCCTCGGCACCACGCTGGAGGCGCCGACGCTGGACGGCTCGACCGTGCGGCTGAAGGTGCCGGAGGGAACGCCGTCAGGCCGGGTGCTCCGCGTCAAGGGGCGCGGCGTGCGGACAGCGAACGCGACCGGCGACCTGCTCGTCAGCGTGCAGGTGGTCGTGCCGCAGAAGCTCAGCAAGAAGGCCAAGGACGCGCTCGAGGCGTTCGCGGCCGAGAGCGACGGCGAGGACGTGCGCGTCGGATTGACCGAGCGGGCGGCGGAATGATTATCGGCGCGGTGGGGCGGATACCCCACCGCGCCGAGTTCGGTTAACCTGCCGGAACGCAAGACGGCGCGAAAGAGACAGGGAGGCGCACATGGTCGACGACGACACACCCGTGCTCACCGTCTCCAAGGCGGCGGAGCTCGCGGGAATGCACCCGCAGACGCTGCGCCAGTACGACCGGCTCGGCCTCGTGGTGCCCCGGCGCACCCGCGGCAGGGGCCGCCGCTACTCCCGCCGCGACGTCGCGCGGCTGCTGCAGGTGCAGCGGCTCGCGCAGGTCGAGGGCGTGAACCTCGCCGGGATCAAGCGCATCCTCGACCTGGAGGCACACGTCTCGGTCCTGGAGGAACGCCTGGGTGACCTGCTCATGCGCGTCCAGGAGGAGAGCCGCGTGTTCGCCGCCGGCCCGGACGCCGGCGACGTCGTCGTCGTGCAGCGGGGCCAGCGGGTCCGCAGCGCGGCGATGCGGGTCGACCTCGAGCATCGCACCGTCGGCGGTGGCGCCGTCGTGCTCTGGCGCCCGTCGCCCCGGCGCGAGAGCTGACCGGTTCTCGCCGGCTCCACGGAGATTTCGGCAACGCAATTCTTTCGTTAATCAAGAAATGCGCCCGAAAATGTAGGTAAGGCATTCCTTGCTCCACGCGTTCTGCATTTCCGGAATATGATCGAGCCATTCGGGAGGGCCGGCGCACCACGCGAGGAGAGAACCCATGAGCACGCTGATGGAAATGCCCGAGGTCGCGGAGTGTTCGATCGACGGCTGCGGCTACAACCACGAGCACGGCTGCCACGCCGGCGCCGTCACCATCGCGGGGCACGCCGGTGACGCCTCCTGTGCCACGTTCATCCCGCTGAGCCACAAGGGCGGCCTCGAGAAGGTCGTCGCCCACGTCGGCGCCTGCCAGCGCGAAGAGTGCGTCCACAACGACCACCTGGAATGCAGCGCGACGGCGGTCCGCGTGGGCCCGGGGCCTGATGTCCCGGCACACCCCGACTGCCTCACGTTCGAGGAGCGCTGACGGCCCGCGTCGCAAGACAGCCCCAAGAACGAGCAGAGCGCCTACTCGACGGTGAGTAGGCGCTCTGTCGTGCGATGTGGGGTCCCAGATGCGGGCCTCAGAGGTGGGGCTCAGCGAGCCAGGTGGTCCAGCAGCATCAGTGCGGCGTCGTGCGTCCCGGGCAGGCGCTCCACCCAGACCCGGGTGGGTCGGCGTACCTCGGTGGTGAGGCCGAGCACCTCGGCGTTGCGCTCCACGACGCGGCGGAGCGACTGGCCCAGCTCGGCGGTCGCGGGGCCGCGCTCGCACAGCACCACGAAGGTGCCGTCGCCGATCGCGGCCATCGGATGCCCCTCGCCGAACACCTGGTGCAGCGTCCGGCCGATCGCGGCGGACCGCGCGAGCCGTTGCCACGTGTCGAGGTTGTCGAGGCCGACGTCGAGCACCAGCAGGCAGTGGGACGCCCCGGCAGTGCTCCCCGATCGCAGCGCCGCGCCGTAGGTCTCGCGCAGCCGCTCGCCGAGGTACTCGCCGGTCGGCAGTCCGGTCGATGGGTCGTGCGTGGCTATCTGGTACGGGACGCGCTCGCGCTCCCCGACCCAGCCGATCGCCGCGGCGCGCAGCGCGCCGACGTCGGTCGGGCGGCCGAACGCGGCGTAGAGGCAGGCGACGTCGTCCAGCGCCTCCGTGATGCCGGCGCCGACGGCGGCTCGGGCGGCTCCCAGTCGTTCTGCGGGTGCGATGACGCCGCGCCCGTTGGCCAACGCCTCGGCGAGCGCTTCTGCGGCGGGATGCTCCCAGTCGTTCGGCCGAATCCACACCGAAGCGAGGCTCGTAGCGCGCCACCGCTCGCGCAGGTCATGCACACGCACCTGCGTCTCCTTCTGGGATTCGCTCATGATGAAGGGACCCTCACAGGGACACATCATGACGCACCTTCGGAGGTGGTGTACTGGACTTCACCCGCGAAATGTTTTTTCCACCCCTAAAACGGCGACGTGGCTCTATAGTCTTGGGCAGGACACTGCCGAGAGTCTGGGTAGACGTGAAGCAAGCCGAGAGCAGCACCGGGGAGACCCCGAGCGACGCGGAACTGATCCTGCAGGTCAGGTCAGGCGACCGTGACGCTTTTGGTGTGCTCTACGAGCGCCACGCTGCCGCAGCACGCGCGCTTGCCCGCCAGTACGTCTCGCCCGCGGACGCAGAGGACGTCGTCGCGGACGCCTTCAGCAAGTTGTTCGAGATGCTCCGGCGCGGTGCCGGGCCCGACGCCGGGTTCCGCCCCTACCTGTACACGGTCGTCCGCCACCGGGCGTTCGACGTGTCCCGAGGCGCCGCGCGCACCCGCCCCACCACCGACGACGAGATCGAGTCGGTGCTCGGCCGGGTCGCGTCGGAGGAGGACCCGGCGCTCGCCGGCTTCGAGCGCAGTGTGGTCTCCAAGGCCTACTTCGACCTGCCCGAGCGCTGGCGAGAGGTGCTCTGGTACGTACTGGTGGACGACCTCAAGCCGGCCCAGGTGGCGCCCGTCCTCGGGCTCAGCCCCAACGGCGTCTCCGCCCTGGTCTACCGCGCCAAGGAGGCGCTGCGCGCCGGCTACCTGCAGCAGCACCTCACGCACGCGCCGTCGGACACGTGCCGGACCGTCAACCCGCTGCTCGGCGGGTACGTGCGCGAGAGCCTCTCCAAGCGCGAGACCACGAAGATCGAGGAGCACCTCGCCACCTGCGGCACGTGCAGCGCACTCGTGCTCGAGCTCCACGACGTCGCACACGGCATGAAGACCGTCATCGCCCCGTTGGTGCTCGGTGCGGGCGGGCTGGCGCTCGTCGGCGCGGGCGCGCCGATCGGCGGGCTCGTCGTCGCAGCCAAGGCCGGCGCCGGTGCCGGCGCGGCAGCGGGTGCGCCGGCCGCCTCGGTGGGCATGAGCGCCGCCTCTGCAGGCACGTTCTCCGGCGCCGTGTCGTCCGCCGTCTCCGCCACCGCCGGTGCGTTCGCCTCCGCAGCGGCCGCCGCCACGGGTGGGAGCCTGGCCGCCGGCGCGCTCGCCGTCGCCGCGGTCGGCATGGTCGCGGCGCTGCAGATCGCGGGACCGCCCGAGCTCAGGTCCGTGGCCGCAGACCAGGTGATGACCACCTCGGACGGTCGCGAGCTGCCGGGCAGCGACGCCAACGGCAAGCCCGTGCTGCCCACCGACACCGACTCCGAGGACGGCGGGACGACCACGAGCAACTACCTCGTGGTCGACTACGGCGACGTCTCGACGCCGCTCGCCGCCCGCGAGCCCCAGGACCTGTCGCTCACCGTCAAGAACACGGGCGAGGCCGCGGCCACGGGCACGCAGCTGCAGATCACGCTCCCCGCCGGGCTCACGGTCGCGCGGCCGGACGGGCCGTTCGGCACCGGCGTGGGCGGGCGGCTGGTGCGGACCTCCGTGGTGACGCCCGATGCCTCGGCCGACGACGGCACCCCGGACGACGGCGCTCAGGCGGACACAACACCGAGCGCCGCGACGTCCGCGGTGGGCACGGAGTCCGACGGCACTTCCGACGCTTCCGGCGCGACGCAGGCCGAGCCGACGTCGTCGCCCAGCGCGCCCACGACGGTGACCGCGGTGGACGGCGACGGCCCGACCGCCTGCGCGCCGACGGAGCAGACGAACGTGCTGCTCTGCTCGCTCGGCGACCTCGCGCCGGGTGAGTCGCACGAGGTCGAGGTGCAGGTGCAGGCCAACTCCGGCGGCGACTACCCCGTCGCCACCGAGGTCTGGGCGGACGGCCTGGAGCACGTCGGCCTCACCCTCCCGGGCCGCACCGTCGCGCCGTTCGGCCCGGAGCTGTCGGCCGCGACCGCGGACGTCTCGCTCGCGAGCCCCGGCGTGGCCTCGCTGCCCGTCCGCATCGCCAGCACGGGTGACCGCGCAGTGCCGGCCGGCGCCTGGGCGGTCGACGTGACCCTGCCGGACGGCATCACGCCCGCCTCCGTGCAGCCCGAGCTGTCGTGCGCGTCCGGTGAGCTGCCGAACGTCTGGCGCTGTGCGCCGCTCGCCGGCACGGACGCGGCGGCGGTCGAGCTCGCGCCAGGGGGCACCGTGGACGTCGCGCTGAACATCACGACGGCGGAGGCGTCGCCGCCCGAGCCCACGGTGGTCGGCGCCGCGAACGTCCGTCCCGTCCTCGAGGGCGCCGCGCACTCGGCGTCGGCCACGCTCGTCGTGACGTCGGCCTGGGCCGACGCCGGGGACGGCGCTGCTGCCGGTGTCGCCGCGTCCTGCGCGGCCGAGGGTGGCGTGAACGCCGCCGACTCCGTCGTCACGGGGACCTACACCAACACCACGCATCGCACAGTGCGGGTCGCCCTCGAGGCGGCGGGCAGCAACGCGTCCTCCGAGGGCGAGCTCGCCCCGGGCGAGTCCAGCACGCTGACGGTGCATGACGGCCTGCGGGTCCCGGCCGGCCAGGCGACGTTCGTCGTGGCCACGGACGTGGACGGCAACACCTACGAGACCCGCGTGCCGGCCGGCGAGCACGAGCGGCAGAACTGCTACGTGCCGCTGTGGACCACGGACACGAGCGTGCAGACCCTCAACAACGGCGGCACCGTGGCCGTGGAGGGCACGGTGACGAACCGGTCGGACGAGACGATGAACGCCGTCATGTCCGTGCCCGTGGGAGACGCGACCCTGGAGTCCGTGAGCCGGCCGGTGGCGCCGGGCGGCTCCGTGACCCTCACGGTGGACACGGGCCGCACCAGCGTGCCCGAGGGCGAGGCCACCTTCCACCTCTCGCGGGACGGCGTGGACAAGGACGGCGACGCGCCGCTCCGGGACGTCGTGCCCGCTACCGACCCGACGGCGCACTACGAGGCCGCGAGGATCGACCCTGCCCAGGGCGCTGAGACGGTGACCGCTGGAGACTGCGAGTTCGACGCTGAGCAGGACCGCTCGGTGCAGACGTTCGACGTCACGGCCGACAACACCCGATCAACCCTGCCCGTGCTGTTCCACGTGGGCGACGTCAGCAGGACGGTGCAGCCGGGCGAGACGATGAGGATCGCGTTCCCCGTCGTCTGGGGCACCGGGACCGCCGACCTGACGGCGGCCGGCAAGACGCTGACGACGCTGGACGTCTCGTTCGAGTCGTGCGCCGAGCTGACCTGGCCCACCGAGGACGTGACGGTCGATCCTGCAGCGCAGTGTGTCGACGACTGGCACGTCCAGCACACGGCCGCGGTCGAGAACCGGACCGGCCATGACTGGATGGGCGTGCTGGTCCGCGAGGGCAGTGGCGAGGTCGGCGAGGCGAAGCAGGTCGGCGCCGGGACGACGACCACGCTCGAGGTGACCCGCGACTTCCCGATCAGCGGCGAGGGCAATGTCACCGTGCGGCTCACCCGCGAGCTGGAGGGCAAAGCGCTTACCGTGGACCGCTCGTTCCAGGGCGGCAGCATGACGTGCCCCGGCGGCGGCGAGAAGAAGGCCTGCGACGCGACGTCGGCCACGCCGTCGCCGACAGCGACGAAGGACCCCTCGGACGACGGGTGGCTGGCGCCGTGGCTCCCGGGCTACTGCGGCGACTGACCCGCTGACCCGTCCGCGACCCACCCGTCCGCGACCCGCCCGCAGGCGCGGGTGGGCCGGACCGGACGGCTCAGACGATCCCGTACAGCCGGTCGCCGGCGTCGCCCAGACCAGGCACGATGTACGCCTTCTCGTTGAGGCGCTCGTCCACGGCGGCGACGACCACCGTCAGGTTCGCGCGGTCGCCCACGTGCTCCTCGAGGAGCCGGATGCCCTCGGGGGCGGCCAGCAGGCAGACCGCCGTCACCTCGCGGGCGCCGCGCTCCAGCACGTAGTCGATGGCCGCGACCAGCGTGCCGCCCGTGGCGAGCATCGGGTCGATGAGGAACACGTGCCGGCCCGTGAGGTCGTCGGGCAGGCGGTTCGCGTAGGTGACGGCCTTGAACGTCTCCTCGTCGCGGACCAGGCCGAGGAACCCGACCTCGGCGGTCGGGAGCAGGCGGCTCATCCCGTCGAGCATGCCGAGGCCGGCCCGCAGGATTGGCACGACGAGCGGCGGCGGGGACGCGAGACGGGTGCCCGTCATGGTGGTGATCGGCGTCTTCACCTCGTGCGGCTCGGTGGCGATCTCGCGCGTGGCCTCGTAGGCGAGGAGCGTGACGAGCTCGTCGACGAGCAGGCGGAAGGTGGGCGAGTCGGTGTTCTCGTCCCGCAGGACGGTCAGCTTGTGGGCGACCAGGGGGTGATCGACGACGTGGAGGCGCATGGGGCCAACGCTACCGGGCGCCCCGCGAACGCCCCACCGGGTTGTCAGACGCCGAGGTCACTAGGGTGACCTGTGTGTCTGACACCGGAGGGATGAGCGTCGCCGAGCGCCGCGCGTACTGGGCGGCCTGGATGGGTACCGCGCTCGACGAGGCCCGCCGCGCCCTCGACACCGGCGACGTACCGGTCGGCGCCCTGGTGCTCGACGAGGCGGGGCGCGTGATCGGCGTCGGACACAACGAGCGGGAGGCGACGGGAGACCCGACCGCCCACGCCGAGGTGCTCGCGATGCGGGCCGCGGCCGCGGCCCGCGGCGAGTGGCGCCTGGCCGGCTGCACCCTCGTGGTGACGCTCGAACCGTGCCCGATGTGCGCGGGCGCGCTCGTGCAGGCCCGGGTGCGGCGCCTGGTCCTCGGCGCGTGGGACCCCAAGGCCGGCGCTACCGGCTCCGTGTGGGACCTCGTGCGCGACCAGCGCGCGCTGCACGAGGTCGAGGTGCTGGGCGGCATCCGCGAGGACGAGTGCGGGGCAATGCTCCGGGAGTTCTTCGAGGCCCGGCGGGGCTGAGCCGCGCCAGCCGGTCGAGCGGGCCGGTCGAGCGGGCCGGTCGCGCCTGCCGGTCGAGCGGGCCGGTCGAGCGGGCCGGTCGCGCCTGCCGGTCGCGCCTGCCGGTCGAGCCGGCCCGCCGCGCCGAACGCGTCAGACCTGCGGCAGTGCCGCGTGGAGCTGGTCGAGCAACGTGCGCAGGCGGAGCAGGTACAGCCGCTCGTTCGCGAGGCTCGACAGGTTCGAGCCGACGTCGTCGCCGTCCTGGTACTTGATGAGCATCAGCTCGAACTCAGTGAGGTCGCGGCGCCAGTTGTAGCCCTGCACGCGCTCGCGCCAGGGGTGCAGCTTCTCAACGAGCGCGCTGTCGGGCGCCCTGCTGAGCACGCCCGAGGCGAGCGCGGCATCGACGGCGGACAGCGCCAGGCGCGGGCTGACCGACAGGGCGCGCTCGCCCCCGGTCCGCAGCCCGGCGAGGCGCCGCTCGACGATGGCGCGGTTCTGCTGCAGCTCGAAGACCACGGAGGCGACGACCTCCGAGCGGCGCTCGGTCTCGGCATTCTGCCGCTCCACGACGAGCCCGGTGACACCCGCGAGCAACGTCAGGGAGTTGACCCACGGCTCCCACTCCGGGCCGACGTCGAGGATCCACAGGATGCCGAGCACGAACGCGATCCCGAGCAGGGCATAGGTGACGACGGCGACGGTGACGCGCCGTCGGCGGGCCCAGCGGCGGCTCGTCCACGCCGTCGTGACCCGCCGCCGGAGCCGGCGCAGCCGCGCCCGCATCACTTCCACACGTCGAAGTTCGGCAGCTCGACGGGCGCGCCGTCGTCGTGGGCCACGAGCCGCAGCTCCAGGCCGAACGGGCTGGGCCGCTGGGTGTGCCGGAAGCGTTCCCGCTGCACGTGGGTGGTCCGCAGGCCCGCGCCGGCGACGAGCTGATCGATCCGCTCGGTCGTGTACTTGCGGGTCGTGTACAGCCGGATCGTGTCCTGCGGCGAGAGGTGGATCGGGCGGCTGCCCGGGATGAGCATCCGGATGTCCTCGTCGCCCGCGTTCTGCCAGTACACCTTGAGCAGGATGCTCTCGTCCTCGACCGACCCGGTGAACCTGACCTGGTCGAGGTCGATCTTGAGGTCGGTGTTGTAGCGGACGGCGCTCGCGACGAACTCGACGAACCCGCGGGTCTGGCGGTACTCCGCCTCCGCCGCGCGCACGGCGTCGTCGGTCAGGTTCTCCGTGGTGGCGAACTCGACGAGCATCCGGTCCTGCGGTCGCAGCACCCGGGCTATGCCGTTCAGGAACTCCTTGTCGTCGTCGAAGTTGGCGACCGTGTTGCCGACCAGCGAGTAGAGGATCGACTCCTCGCCGACGAGCCGGTCGAGGAACAGCTTGAGCTCCTCGAGGTTGCCGTCCAGGGAGAGGTCGATCTGCAGGCCCAGGGAGCGGTCGAGGGGGAAGTGCGCGTCCTGGACCGCCGTCCGGGATCCGGTCCGGAGCATCTCGGCGCTCATGTCCACGGGGACGTAGAGCATCGACGGGTTGGCTCGCCGCATCGTCTCCAGGAACATCCCGTCCTTGGCGCCGGTGCCCACGCCGAGGCTGACCAGGTGTACGCACTCGTCGGTGACGAGCGGGGAGATGCTGCGCCACTGCCTGCGGAACATCTCGGTGCCGACCTTGATGACCATGTAGGTCGGGTCGTTCGAGGCGTTGAACCAGGCGATGGTGGGGCCGATGCCCCAGTAGGCGTATCCCGACGGGACGCGCTTGCCGTCCCCGCTGACGGAGTGGCCGTCGTCCAGGTACTGGGCGAGGGTGGCGAGCTTGTCCGACTGGTCCTCGCCGACCAGGGTCACGGACCACGCGAAGTCGTCGCCGGCCAAGGTGCTGTCGATCCTGGATATCGCTGAGTCGCCCACGCGGTCCCCTCCGGCTCCACTGCAAAGAAACCCCAGGCTAGCGGGAGGCGGCCCGGTGCGAAATGGAACACACGTCGCGGACGGCGGCCCGCTCTCGGCATACCCTCGTAGGGTGTTCCCTCAAGCCCGACCCACCACCTGGCAGCCGGAGGCCGTCGAGGTCGCCCGCACCACCGTGGACGACGCCGTCGAGGTGCTCACCGGTCTCCGCATCACCGCGCTCACGGGCGCCGGGATCTCGACCGACTCCGGCATCCCCGACTACCGCGGCCCCGACTCCCCGCCCCGCAGCCCGATGACCTACCAGCAGTTCGTGGGCGACGAGGAGTTTCGCCGCCACTACTGGGCCCGCAACCACGTGGGCTGGAAGCACGTGAACCGGTCGGTCCCGAACGCCGGCCACCGGGCGCTCGTCCGGCTCGAGGAACGCGACATCCTCGCCGGGATCATCACGCAGAACGTCGACCTGCTGCACGAGGACGCGGGCTCCCGCAACGTCATCGACCTGCACGGACGCTACGACCGCGTGATCTGCCTGACCTGCGGCCGGGTCATCTCGCGCACGCACCTCGCCGAGCGGCTCGACGCGCTCAACCCGGGCTTCCTGGAGTCCGTCGGCGACGTCGCGGACATCGAGATCGCGCCCGACGCCGACGCCGTCATCGAGTCGACCGCCCACTTCCGGCCGGCGCCCTGCGAGTTCTGCGGAGGCGTGCTGAAGCCGGAGATCGTCTACTTCGGCGAGAACGTGCCGCGCGAGCGGGTGGACGAGGCGTTCGCGCTGGTGGACTCCGCCGACGCGCTGCTCGTCGCCGGCTCGTCGCTGACGGTGATGAGCGGGCTGCGGTTCGTGCGGCACGCGGCCACCGAGGGCAAGCCGGTGGTGATCGTGAACCGCGGGATCACCCGGGGCGACAAGTACGCGACGGTGAAGATCGACGCGGGCGTGAGCGACGTCCTGAACGAGCTGGCCGCCCGGCTCTAACCCCTTGTTGTGGGCGCGATCGTTGCGCCTAAAACGGGCGGGTAATCGCAACGATCACGCCCACAACAAGTGTCAGCGGGTGGCCAGGTCCGTGATGGCCGCGTGGCCCGTCGGGGAGAGCGTCAGCACGCGTTCGCCCGGGTGCAGCCGGACGTCCTCGCGGTAGAGCTCGGCGAGCTGGTCGGCCGCCTCGGTGTCCCCGGCGTCGGCGGCGACGAGCAGGTAGGCGAGCTCGTCGGCGACGGCGTCGAACTCGGCGTCGGACATATCGGCACCGGGCAGACCGGCCTCCGCGACCCAGGTCGCAACCGCCCCGCCCGCCGCCGCACGGACGTACGACGTGCCCAGCTCGGGTCCCCACAGGTCCCAGAGCAGCAGCTCGTCGCGATGCCGGTGCGCCACCTCGTACAGCACGTAGTAGCGGACGAAGTCCTTGCCGTGCAGGTCCGGCAGTTCCGAGCTGACGCCGAACGCCGCCGGGTCGGCAGTCCCGGCGCGGATCGCGAGCCACGCGTCGGCCGCCGTGACGAACGGCGACCCCGGTCCAGTGGGCATGTCGTGGACGTCGAAGTCGAAATCCTGCTGGTCGAGCTCCGGGTCGAACCGCACCCAGCGGTCGCCGTCCCAGCGCTCGCCCACGACGTGGTCGGCATTCCAGCCCGGCGTGAAGTACGTGGCGAACCCGATCCGGGAGCGCGCCGGGACGCCGTGCGTGCGCAGGACGCCGAGCGCCAGCAGCGTGTGGTCGCGGCAGCAGCCGGCGACCTGCTGCGCATGCGTGCGCGGCCCGTCGAGCGGCGCGCGCATCTCCGCGGCGTCCAGGATCGACGTCAGCCAGCGACGGTCGGGATCGACCTTCTGCGTCTCGGTCAGGTCCGGGCCACCGGCCCGGTAGTGCACGACGACGGAGCAGGCGAACCGGTGCAGCTCCTCCGGGTCGGTGCTCAGCTCGGAGAAATATCCTGTGTGATTTCCGGGGTTCGAGTACGGACTGTGGTCCGAGTAGTCGAAGAGCGTGGGCGCGGGCATCGGTGTCCTCCCTCGGCGGTGACGGAACAGTACCTCGCGACGGGCGCCATGTGACAGTCCCCACTATCTGCCCGGCACGGAGGGTGCCCGAGCTCCCGGGAACCCGATCCCGCCCGCCCCTTGACGCGCCAATTCACCCACCCCACACTGATCTACAACCTTGTAGAAACCGGAGCGACGACGGTCCGGTCCCGGGATGTGAGCGTTCGCTTCGGGGTCGTGTCGCTGTCGGCTCCCACCGGACGGAGGCAACGATGCACCAGTTCCGAGCGCGATCCACCCGCAGCACCCGACGCCTGCAGGCAGCCGTGGCGCTGCTCGTCGCCGCGGGTCTCGCCGTCAGCCCGGCGGCGTCGGGCACGACGACGGCGCCCGACGGCGTGGCCGCCTACCCGAACCCGGGCGTGGTCACCGGGAGCATCGGCGTGCACGATCCGGAGGTCGCCAAGACGCCCGCCGGCACCTACCTGCTCGCCCACACGGGCGACGGGATCTCCCTGAAGACGTCCTTGGACCGCACCCAGTGGAACAACGCGGGCGCGGCGTTCCCGAACGGCGTCTCCTGGGCGCACGCGTACACCAACGGCAGCAACAACCTCTGGGCGCCGGACATCACCTACGCCAACGGCCGCTACTACATGTACTACTCGGCCTCGACGTTCGGCTCGAACCACTCGGGCATCTTCCTCGCGACGAGCACCACGGGCGCGCAGGGATCGTGGACCAACCAGGGCCTCGTCATCGAGTCGAGGACGTCGGACAGCTGGAACGCGATCGACCCGAACCTCGTCATCGACCAGTCCGGCCGCTGGTACCTGAGCTTCGGCTCGTTCTGGTCGGGCATCAAGATGATCCGGCTCGACACCTCGACGGGCAAGCGGTCCGGGACCGAGTTCCACAGCATCGCCGGCCGGGGCGGTGGCGCCATCGAGGCGCCGACCATCCACTACCGGAACGGTTACTACTACCTGTTCGTCTCGTTCGACGCCTGCTGCCAGGGCGCGAACAGCACCTACCGCGTGATGGTGGGTCGTTCGACGTCGGTCACCGGGCCATACGTCGACCGGGCGGGCACCGCGATGACGGCGGGCGGGGGCACCGAGATCCTGGCCGGCCACGGGAGCATCCACGGCCCGGGCCACGAGGCAGTGCTCGCCGACAACGACGCCGACGTGCTCTTCTACCACTACTACACGGACAGCGGGGCGTCCCAGCTGGGCATCAACCTGCTGGCCTACGACGGAGCGGCCTGGCCGTACGTCTACTGACCGGGATCATCTGGCGAGGTGGTCGTGCAGGTGACCGTGGGCAAATTGTTCAACAACCTGGATAGTTGTGTCGGACGCCGCTAGCCTGGTTGTGCAGCGATACCTGCCCGCCCGCGCCGGAGGATGAACCGACATGGCCGAACCGACAGTGCAGCAGCAGCCCGTGGCGCGCCGGCTCGGCGTCCTGGTCCGAGCGGTACCCCGGCTCGGGCGGAAGGTGCGGAGGGGCGCAGGCCGGAGCGAGCCCGACCAGGCTCGGGTGCTGGTCCGGCAGGGTGTCCTCTCCCTCCGCGTGGACCTCGTGGTGAGGGACGCCGACGGCGCCGCGGACGCCCTCGAGCGCATCGTCGGCGTCCTCCAGCCGGGCGATCAGGTCTACCTCGTGGGTCCCCCAGAGGGGGCCGAGCCGCGGGTCGACAACCGGGCGCTCAACATCTGGGCCTGACCGTGCCCGGCCTGGGCTGGGTGGTAGAGCGCCACGTGACGGTCGCGCGCGCCACGGTCGCGATCGTCACCTACGCGCTGCTGGCCGCCGCATTCGTGCTCGGCGTGCTGTGGTTCGCGCTTCCCGGGGAGCCGCGGTGGGAGCCGGCGGTGAACTCGCTGACGCTGGTCGCCGGCATGACGGGGCTGATCGTGGAGCGGCTGAGCAGCGAGGCGGAGCGGCACGCTCAGGTGCTCGCGGCGATCCGGCGCGAGCTGGAGCGGAACCAGGCGGTCCTGGCGGACAACGAGTTCGCGCGGGCGGCGGACGATCGCCCGCGGGCCGTCTTCGTCCGCCTCGCGGTCTCCGCCGTCGACGCCGCGCTCGTCTCGGGAGCGCTCGACCGACGTCGGGACACTGCCCTCGTGACCACGCTGCACCGGTGGCGCGACACGGTCCAGGGATTCAACCGGCGGCTGGACCTCACCGAGAACATGAGCGTGCTGGAGCGGCAGTCGGCAGAGGAGCGGGAGATCTGGGACGCGGCGATGCGCCTGCGGGGCGGGTACGTCGCGATGACGAGGGCGCAGCTGGAGGAGCTGTTGAGGGTGCTGCCGGCGCGGTGAGCGTGGCGGGGTGCGGCGTCAGGCCGGCTCGCCCGGCGTCCGCCGGGAGTACGCGGCGGCGACCGTCCGCTCCGACTGGACGAGGTACTCGTCGAGCTCCGCGGCGGCGGCCGCGCTGTCCCCGGCGAGGGTCATCTCCAGGATGCGAGCATTGCGCGCCACGTAGGGGGCGTGCAGGTACTCCGGGTTCGCGAGCAGGCCGAACGCGAGGCGCAGCTCCGCGGAGACGGTGGCGTAGAGCCGGTCCAGGTGCTCGCTGTCGCAGAGCGCGACGATCCCGCGATGGAATTCCATGTTGGCTGTCCCGGCCGAGCGCCAGTCCTTCTCGTCGCGTGCTCGCTCCGCGGTCTCGACCGCCTGGCGCATGATGTCGGTCGCCGGATGGCCGGGCAGTGCGCCCCGTAGGGCCTGCCCTTCGATCATGCGGCGCACGCGGTAGATGTCGAGGATCGACGCGAGCGTCGGGACGGCGACCATGACGCCGGCGTGCGGACGTCGGACGAGCAGGTTTTCGTGCGTCAGCACCCGGAACGCCTCGCGGAGGGTGTTGCGGGAGACGGCGAGCGTCTCGGCCACGGCCTTCTCCGAGAGCCGCTCGCCGGGCTGCGCCTTGCCCGTGATGATCCACGAGCGGATCGACGCCGCGGTGCGCTCGACGAGGTCGCCGACCTTGGCCTCCGTGGGGTCGGCCGCAGTATCGGAAACGGGTTCTGCGTCAGCGGTCGTCGCCATGTGTCCACTCTACGGTCGCTGGTGGGTTTGCCGGATGATCTGGCGCAGGCGGAGGATCTGGCGGGTCCGGTCGTCCGACAAGGGAGACCTGCGTCACGGTGCGCCGGGCGCGCGGCAACCGATTCGTGGAACCGGGCTTCGACCGGGTATCCTGCTACGGCCCGCTGGTGTTGTGGCGGGCAAAGGTAGCGTGTCCGAGCGGCCTAAGGAGCACGCCTCGAAAGCGTGTGTGGGTGAAAGTCCACCGTGGGTTCAAATCCCACCGCTACCGCACCCAGAAGGCCCCCAACCGCGCAATCATGCGGATCTGGGGGCCTTCGTCGTGCCGGGTGGTCCGTTTTCGCCACACTCATCCGCGACTCCGCATCGGCAGGAGAAGCTCCCGGAACTGGAGGCTGACGCGGACCGGTACCGTCCCGCGTATGTTGCGCACCCCTCAGCCTCGGCCCGAACTGGCACGTCCCCGGAGCCTCGAGCCGGGCGACGTGATCGCGCTCGTCTCGCCGGCGAGCTGGAGCGACGAGTCGTGGCTCGCGGAGAGCGTTGAGACCGTCGAGTCGTGGGGGTTCAAGGCGCGCGTCGGACGCCACGCCACCGACCGTCTCGGGTACATGGCCGGTGGCGATCGTGAGCGCGCCGCGGATCTCAACACCGCGATTCACGACCCGGAGGTCAGGGCCATCCTGTGCCTGCGAGGCGGTTGCGGAAGCCTCAGACTGCTCGCCGACGTCGACGCTGACGCTCTCCGCGCGGACCCGAAACCCATCATCGGGTTCAGCGACATCACAGCACTGCACCAGGTGTGGCACCAGGCCGGAGTCCCGTCTGTCCACGGCGCCGTCGCCGGCACCCGTGCGAGCACCGTTCGTCGGCTGCTGGTCGGCGAGCGCGGCGAGCCGGTGCGGAGCGACAGCAGCCAGTTCGGTGCGGAGCTCAGCACCGCCGGCACAGCTTCTGGGCCTCTGTTCGGCGGAAATCTCGAGATGCTCGCGCGCAGTGTCGGCGTCGTCGACAACGACCTCGAAGGGCATGTCCTGCTGCTGGAGACTCACCGGGAGGTCGGCCTCGGGATGGTCGACCGTGCGCTGACACAGCTGCTGCTGTCCGGCGCGCTCGCGGGGATCTCGGGCATTGCGGTGGGGGCGCTGGAGGGATTCGAGGACTACCAGGACCGTGAGTGGACCGTCCTCGACGTGTTGCAGGACCGACTGGGCTCGCTCGGAGTGCCCATCCTGGCGGGGCTGCCGCTCGGGCACATCGAGAATCCGGTATCCGTCCCGCTCGGGGTCGAATGCGTGCTCGACGCCGGCGCGGGGACCTTGACCGTTGACCCGTTGACTGCCTGACCGGGCTCAGTTGCCCCTCGCGATGGCCAGGGTGCATAGGGTTGAGCCATGTCCAAGGATGCGAAGCAGGGGGCGGCCGACGCGATCGCGGCTGACCCTCGCGACGGCATTGAGGGCTACGACTTCGATGCATGACATCCAGGCAGCCACCCTCGCCGGAGGCTCGAACAACCAGGACCGCTACGTCATAGGCGACGGCTTCGCGGCCGTCCTCGACGGTGCGACCTCCGTCGCCGGCGACCGCTCCCACGATCCCGGCTGGTATGCCGAGCGCCTCGCGCGAGCCATCGGCGAGACGGTGCCCCGCGGCGGGCCGCTCGCCGGCGCGGTAGCCGACGCGATCCGCGTCGTCCGGGATACCCACGGCCTCACCCCCGAGACCGCCCCGACCAGCACCGTCGCTCTGGCGCGATGGTCCGACGACGTCGTGGAGACCTACGTCCTGAGCGACAGCTTCGTCGTCGTGCTTCGGACCGACGGCGCCGAGGCGGTGCACACCGACGACCGCCTGGACGCCGTCGGCGCGCGCGAACGGGCCGCCTATCGGGCGCGCCTCGCGGCGGGCCACGGGTACGACGTCGAACACCGCGAGCTGCTCCTGGCGCTCCAAGCCGACCAGGCCCGACGTCGCAACCGGCCGGGCGGCTACTGGATCGCCGGCGCGGAGCCGGAAGCCGCAGCCCACGGGATCACCACCGTCGAGGAGCGGTCAGGTGTGGCCGGGCTCCTGCTCGCCAGCGACGGCGTCGACCCCGAACGCCACCCCGAGGCGACCACGTGGCGAGGGCTCTACGACGAGGCCACCGGGCATGGTCCGGACCTCGTGCTCGACCGGATCCACGACGCCGAGTCCGACGACCCGGAGGGCAAGCGCTGGCCTCGGTCCAAGCGCCACGACGACAAGACCCTCGTCACCGTCACCCTGGCGCGCTGACGCCCAGCCGATCTTGAGGTCGACAGACGTCTCGCCCGTTCGGCACGGGGCTCACGCGGTCTGACGGAGACGCGCCCGAACGTCCGCCAGCAGAAGGTCGCACCTGACCACGGTGGCCGGGCTGTCGCCGAGCTCGTCCCGGTCCAGGGTTTCCCGAGCTGTCACGACGGATCCGGGCGGAAACTGCTGCCAGGTGAGATCGATCGCGACCGCGTCGTCCCCCACCGTGAGCTCGCTCCAGAAGTGGATCTCGTCCCGGACGCCGGTCCACACGGTTCCCTTGACGATCTCGCTCCGGGGCAGGAAGTGGTGCACGACGCGCGCCGTGGGATAGCACTGGCCGAGGGCGGGATTGCTCTCCTCCCACACGCAGCCGTACGACGTCCTCGCGCTCCACGAAGCCTCGAGCGCTTCCCGGAGCGCGATGAGGTCCACGGGGAGTGTCGACGGCACATCAGGATCGGTCACGCCGGCAGGTTAGCGGTGAACCACGCGGGCTCTGCTCAGCGCTACCCGGCCGCACTGAGGAAGGCGTCGGTCTCCCGCCGCGACCGCAGCCGGTGAAACGTCAGGTGGTCGTTCGCGGGATCGGTCATCGCGGCCCCGTACCGGTGTCGGCAGGTCGAGCCAGATGACGGTATCGGCGCGTGTCCAGATCGCGGGTCGAAGGCTTGAGTAGTTGCCGTCGATGACCCAGGCGTCCCCGGCGACAGCGTGCTCGGCGTCCGCCAGAAAGTCCTCACGAGGCCTTGGCGTCCATTGCGGCCCCCAGTAGAGCATGTCGAGCTCGACGTGTCGGACGTCGAGGTGCGACGCCAGTCGACGCGCGAACGTGGACTTGCCCGACCCTGCTGCCCCGACAACCGACACCCTGCGCACCGCAAGGAAGCTAGCTCAGCTCGAGGGGGGTGCGCCAGAGCCAGCGCAGCGCATCCGGCAGCAGCACCCCGGCGTGGTTGGGGTTGTGGCCGCCGTCACCGAGGACGAGACGGAAGTCGTAGCCGGCCTCGGCGAGGGCCGCGGCGACCCGCAGGTTCTCCGCGAGCCAGTTGTGGTCGGGCTTGTTCCAGCGCAGGTCGCGGTGGCCTGCCTGCAGGAAGATCCGCAGCGGCTTGCGCGGCGTCGCGGGGATGAGGGCCGGGTACGGGTTGCCGCCCGGCATCTGCGTGAAGCTGGACAGGAAGCCCGCCACGCGGCGGAACCGGTCCGGGAAGTGCCAGGCCACGGTGAACGCGCAGTCCCCGCCGCTGCTGCCCCCGACGATGCCCCAGTGCTCCGGGTCGTCGCTGACGGCGAAGCGCCGACGGACCTCCGGGACGATCTCCTCGACGAGGAAGGCGCCGTAGCGCGCGTCGAACGCGTCGTACTCGGCGTTGCGGTTCTTGCGCCCGGCCGGGTCCTCGACGTCCGCGAAGACGCCCGGGTCGACGAACACGCCGATCGTCACCGGGATGTCACCGTCGTGAACGAGGTTGTCCAGCACTACGCCGCCGCGGACGTCGCCGTCCGGGTCGAGGTACCACCAGCCGTCCTGGAAGACGAGGATCCCGGCGGGCTCCGCCGGGTCGTACGCGGCGGGCACATGGATCCAGACCTTCCGGGAAGTCCCGGGAAATATGACGCTCTCCCAGTCCAGCTCGACGGTGGTGCCCTGCGGGACGCCGGGCCGGCGGGACGAGTCGGGGCCGTACTCGTACCGGACGTCGGACTGGTCCAGCGGGAGCGGACGGTAGGGCAGGTGGGTGGTCACGCGGCAAGGGTAGGGCGGCCCCCAGCGTCACCCCGTCGTACGACGTCGAACAAACCGAGGGTGACCTGCGCAGATATCTTGCATTCGTACCCGGTCATGGGCTGGACTTGAGAGCGCGTCCACCGGCGTTTGCCCTGCGGCACCCCATCGAGCCCTACATCACCCATGCCGGCAGCTCAGAAGGAGAAGACGATGACCGACGAGAAGTCGATGTCCGACGACGAGACGTCGCGTGCAGAGCGATTCGCTGCCGGAAAGGCGGTCCTGGACACCATCCACGGCGACCACGGCCACGGCGTCATCGAGTCCCTCGCCGACATCGCCCCCGAGCTCGGGCACCAGATCGTCGCGTGGGGCTACGGGGACATCTACTCCCGTCCCGGGCTCGAACCGCAGCAGCGCCAGCTCGTCACCCTCGGCATCCTGACCGCGCTCGGCGGCAGCGAGCCCCAGCTCGAGGTGCATGTCGACGCATCGCTCAACGTGGGCCTCACGCCGCAGCAGATCATCGAGGCCTTCCTGCACAGCTCCATCTACGCGGGGATCCCGCGGGCGCTGAACGCGGTGGGCGTCGCCAGGAAGGTGTTCGCCGAGCGCGGCCTGCTGCCGCTGGACTGAGGGCGGACGGCGCCCGCCCCGCCCGCCCAGCTCCGCCGCTAGGCGCCCTCCGGGCCTACAGGAACGACACCCCGGTCAGCTCCTGCGCGACCTCCCACAGCCGCTGTCCGACGGCGGGGTCGGTCGCCTCCGCGGAGGCCCGCACCTCGGTGACGCGTCCCGACCTCTCGCGGAAGCCGTCGGGGCCGAAGAACTGCCCACCGCGCACGCCTGACGCGGTGGCCGCGTAGAGCTGCGGCAGCGCGCCGCGTTCGACGGGCTGGCTGGTCAGGAGGTAGGCGAGCGCGCTGAGCCGCCCGAACGAGCCGCGGTCCTGCCATGCCCGCGTGGTGAGGTTGGTGCGGGAGACGCCCGGGTGGGCGAGAGCGCTGAGAACGGGTGAGTCGGCGGCGCGCAGCCGGCGGTCGAGCTCGATCCCGAACACCGTCGTGGCGAGCTTCGAGGCGCTGTAGGCCGGGGCCGCCTGGTACCCGTGCTCGGACATGAGGTCGTCGAAGTCGAGGTGCGCGCTCTTGTGGGAGATCGAGCTGAGCGACACGACGCGGGGCCGGTCACCCCGGTTGACCAGGGGGAGCAGCAGGCCGGTGAGCGCGAAGTGGCCGAGCATGTTGGTGCCCAGGTGGAGCTCGAAGCCGTCGGCGGTGGTCCGCCGCGGTCCCAGGATCACGAGCCCGGCGTTGTTGACCAGCAGGTCGATCTTCGGGTGCTCGTCGGCGATGCTCTCCGCGAAGGTCCGTACGGACGCCAGCGAGGCCAGGTCCAGCTTCCGGACCTGGAGCTTGGCGCCCGGCGCCGCGGCGGCGATGGTCCTAGCGGCGTCTTCGCCGGCGGCGACGTTCCGGACTGCGAGGACGACGTCGGCGCCGTGCCGGGCGAGCTCGGTCGCCGTCACGAGCCCCACGCCGGAGTTCGCCCCGGTCACGATGGCGAGCCGGCCGGTCTGGTCAGGGATTTCTGCTGCGTTCCAGGAGGTCATGGCGGCGACGCTAGGCCGCTCCAGCCGGGACGTGAGCGTACTCGCCTCCCTCGGTCTGGCAGGACCACCCTGGCCGGGTCTCGAGGCAACATACTGGTGGGCATGGCGACGGACCAGTCCTACGCACGCGAGCTCGGCGACTTCCTCCGGTCGCGGCGCCAGCGCACGACGCCGGAGGACCTCGGGCTCGAGCCCGGGCCGCGGCGGAAGGTGGCCGGGCTACGGCGCGAGGAGCTGGCGCTGCTCGCCGGGCTGAGCACCGACTACTACCAGCGGCTGGAGCAGGGCCGGAACGTGCGCCCGTCCGACGCCGTGCTCGACTCGATCGCCAACGCGCTCGCGCTGGACGAGATCGAACGACGCCACATGCTGATGCTCGCGCGCGCGACCCGGCAGCCGGACGCGCGGGTCCGGCGGCGTCCCGACCGGGTGCCGGCCAGCACCCGGCGGCTGCTGCCGCTGATGGGCGTCCCCGCCGTCGTGCTGGGGCGGCATCTCGACGTCCTGGCCTGGAACGCGCTCGCCGCCGAGCTGCTCGGCGATCCGGCGAGCTATCCGCCGGAGCGGCGCAACTTCCTCGTCGCCCTGTTCGACGACGAGAGCGGCCGGCTGCACTGCGCGAACTGGGAGCTCATCGCCCTCGAGTACATCGGCATGCTCCGCGCCGCCGTCGCGGCCGATCCGGGGCACCCCCGGGCCGTGGCCGTCGTCGGCGAGCTCAGCATCCGCAGCGCCGAGTTCCGCCGGCTGTGGGCGCGGCACGACGTGCGCGAGAGCGTGCACGGCGCGAAGGTGATCCACCACCCGCGCGTCGGCGACATCGCCATGGAGTGGGACGCCTACCCGCTGCCCGGGAACCCGGGCCCGGTCATGCTCGTCTTCACCCCGCATCCGGGTCCCGCCGCCGACCAGCTCAGCCTGCTCGGCAGCCTCGCGGAGACGCGTCCTGCCGAGACGCGTCCGGTGGAGGCGCGCCCCGCGGAGACGCGCCCCGCCGTCGGGCAGGGCTGTTAGGTCGGAACGGCCGGAGCCGCGTGGATCAGGGCCGCGGGAGGGCAGCCGCATCGCTGTGCTCCACCAGCTCGGACCGCTCGCGTCGGATCCGCGCCACACCCCAGGCCCCTAGCGGCGCGAGGGCGGCGTTGAGCGTCCTGCCCTGCGCGGTGAGGGAGTACTCCACGCGCGGCGGTACCTCCGCGTAGACCTGACGGCGGACCAGGCCGTCCGCCTCCATCTCGCGCAGATGCTGGGTCAGCATCTTCTCGCTGACGCCGGGCAGGCCGCGGCGCAGCTCGGCGAACCGGCGCACGCCGTGCTCGTCGAGCTCCCAGAGGATCAGGCCCTTCCACTTGCCGCTGACGACGTCGAGCGCCGCATCGATGCCGCAGATATAGGGGCCGTTACGCGGTGACTTCGCCATCGGGCGCTCCTCGTAAGTGTGTGGGACCAGGGTACGTACCGATTGGTAAGTACCCCAGTAATTAGTGGGTACTTCCTTGATCGTACGTCGGGCGCCGAGCATGAGCAGGTACTCACCTACCGAGGAGATCCTTGATGACCGACCCCCAAGGCACCGGCGTCACGGTGCTGGGCCTGGGCGCGATGGGCAGCGCCCTCGCCACCACCCTGCTCGACGCCGGAGACACCGTGACCGTCTGGAACCGCACCCCCGCCCGTGCCGCCGGCCTGAGCACGCGGGGCGCCGAGGCGGCGTCGACGATCGGTGCCGCCGTGGCCGCCCACCCCCTGATCGTCGCCTGCCTCCTGGACCACGCGTCCGTGCACGAAACCCTCGACCCGGTCATCGCCGGGATGCGGGGGAGCGCGCTGGTGAACCTGACGACCACCACGCCGAACGAGGCACGCGAGCTGGCCACGTGGGCGGCCGGGCACGGCGTCCGCTACCTCGACGGCGCGATCATGGCGACCCCGCCCATGATCGGCACCCCGGAGGCATCGATCCTGTACAGCGGGTCCCGGGAGGTGTTCGACGGCGTCCGACCGGTCCTCGACCTCTGGGCGACGAGCACCTACGACGGCGCGGACAGCGGCCTGGCCTCGCTCTTCGACCTGGCGATGCTCTCGGGCATGTACACGATGTTCGCGGGCTTTCTGCACGGCGCCGCGATGGTCGGCTCCGTCGGCGTGACCGCCACTGAGTTCGCGGAGCGTGCCACGCCGTTCATCAGCGCGATGACGGCGGGCTTCGCCCACGACGCCCGGGTGATCGACGGCGGCGACTACACGGTGGCCGGCCAGCAGAGCCTGGACTTCTCCGACCTCAGCCACATCGTGCGCGCGAGCAAGGAGCAGGGCATCAATCCCGCGCCCGTCGCCGCGGTGCAGGAGCTGATCAGCCGGCAGATCGCGGCGGGGCACGGGGCCGAGGGCTTCGCCCGCCTCTACGAGAGCCTGCGCGCCGACCGGGCCGCCGTCGTCGACCGGACAGAACGAACCGACCGCACCGAGCGAGTGGAGACCCTCCGATGAGCACACCCGTCACCCTCATCGGGCTGGGCCCGATGGGCCAGGCCATGGTCCACACCCTGCTGCGCGAGGGCCACCAGGTCACCGTCTGGAACCGGACGCCGAGCCGCGCCGCCGACGTCGTAGCCGCCGGCGCGACTCTCGCCGCCACACCCGCGGACGCCGTGGCGGCGAGCAAGCTCGTCATCCTCAGCCTCACCGACTACCAGGCGATGTACGACATCCTCGGCTCCGCGACGGAGGCGCTCGCAGGCCGCACCGTCGTGAACCTCAGCTCGGACTCCCCTGAGCGGACCCGCGAGGGTGCCGCGTGGGCGGCCGGGCACGGCGCACGGTTCCTGACCGGCGGCGTCATGATCCCCGCGCCGATGGTGGGCACCGAGGCGGCGTACGTCTACTACAGCGGCCCGGCCGAGGTGCTGGAGGACGCCCGGGAGCCGTTGGCCGCAATCGGCACACCGCGGTATCTCGGCGCGGACCCGGGCCTGGCGCAGCTCATGTACCAGGCCAACCTCGACGTGTTCCTCACCTCGCTCGCCTCGCTCCTGCACGCCACCGCGCTGCTCGAGTCCGGCGGGGTCGGCGCCACGAGCGCTGTGCCCGAGCTGATGCGGACCCTCGCCGGCATCTCCGAGATGCTGAGCGTGGGCGGGAACCCCGGGGTGCAGATCGAGGCCGGCGAGCATCCGGGCCACCTGAGCACCGTCACCATGATGGGCGCGACCGCCGACCACATCGTCGCCGCCAGCGACGCGGTAGGCGTGGACAGCGGCCTTCCCGCGGCGGTCCAGGCCTACTACACCTGGGCCCGCGACCACGGTCACGGCGGCGACAACTGGACCCGGATCATCGACGCCATGCGCCCGCAGGGCGGCTCAGGGGGCGTTGCGCCTCAAGCCTGAGGCGCTCGCGTCCCGCCGGCGGCGTCATCTCACCGTCGTCCCACGCTGCCCATGTGGATGGGGCCGGACGGGTCGGTCACGACCGGGGCGGGCGGCTCGGGCCTCAGGTCGAAGGCCCTGCGGGAGTGCAGCTCGAGCATCGCGTCGCCGGTCGCGCTCCACGGGAAGAGCTCGGCGCGCGCCCGGGCGGCCTTGCGCCGCTCGTCCACGTCGCGGTCCAGCACGTCGTGCAGGGCGATGGCGAGCGCTGCAGCGTCCGGCGGGGCGGCGGCACCAGCCGTGCCCACCACCTCGGGCAGGGCGCTCGACGAGCTGCAGACCACCGGCGTCCCCGACGCCAGCGCCTCGAGCGCCGCGAGCCCGAAGGTCTCGATCGGCCCGGGGGCGATGACGGCGTCGGCGCAGGCCAGCAGGGTTGCGAGCCGGTCGCGGTCCGGGATGAACGAGAGGAACCGGTGCGGCAGGCCCGCGGCCTCGGCCCGGCGTCGCATCTTCGGCAGGAGCGGACCGGAGCCCGCGACGACGAGCCGCACGGGGCGCCCGTCCCGCACGAGCTGCGCTGCGGCGTCGATGGCGAGGTCGGGCCGCTTCTCCGTGGACTGGCGGCTGGCCAGCACGATGAGGGCGGTGCTGGGCGGCGCGTACTCGGCGCGCGCCTCGTCGGAGTACCGGTCGGGCCGGAATCGTGCCAGGTCCACGCCGAGCGGGACCCGGTACAGCGGCGGCAGGACGGCGCGGGTGCGCGCAGCCACGCGCTCGACCTCGCCGGCGGCGAACTGGGTGGTGGCGACCAGGCGGTCGAACCGGGTGAGCGTGGCGAGGTTGTACCGGTCGGCCAGGGCAGGAGCTGCGGCCGCGCCGAACGCCGCCGCTGGGCCGCCCTCCGCCGCGCCGGGGATCCAGGACCGCAGCACGCCGTCGACCCGCTCGTGCAGCATCATCAGCGAGGGGACGCCGGCCTCTCGGGCCCAGTCACCCAGTCCGGCGAGCGTGGTGCGGTCGCTCACCTCGAGCCGGTCGGGCGCGAGGGTCTCGAGCAGGCCCCGCATCTTGCCGGGTTGCACCACCGCGCGGTACCCGCCGGAGAACGGCACGCGCGGCGCCGCGAGGCCGACGACTCGCACGCCGTCCACGTGCGCCACCCCGTCCCGCCTGCCCGGCACGACGAGCACGGGTTCGTGCCCCCGGGACAGGTACTGCCCGGCCATGGCGTGCATAGCGGTTCGGATGCCCCCGGACCGGGGGCTGTAGAAGTTGGCGACGTGGACTATTCGCAAGTCATACCTCCGCTGAGCCGGCTCTCGCGTGCACCCGGACCGCGTCCTCGTAGTGGCCCATGAGCTCGGAGCAGATGTCGTGCCACGTCCGGCCCTCGGCGCGTTCCCGTGCCGAGGCCCCGAAGGCGCGCCGCTTGCGTTCGTCGCCCACCAGGTCGACGACGCGGGCGCGGAGCGCCTCGTGGTCACCTGGAGGGTACAGCCAGCCGTCGTGGGAGTGCCGGACGATGTCCAGCGGGCCGCCCGCGGCGGGCGCCACGACCGGGACCCCGCTGGCGTGCGCCTCCTGCAGCGTCTGGCCGAACGTCTCGAGCTCGCCCGGGTGCACGAACACGTCGAGGCTCGCCATCGCCCGCGACAGCTCGGCCCCGCGCAGCAGCCCGGTGAAGTAGGCGGACGGGAGGATCTGCCGCAGGTCCTCCCGCTCGGGCCCGTCGCCGACGATGACGAGGCGCACGCCCGGCAGGTTCTCGATCACGCGCAGCGCCTCGACCTGCTTCTCGGCGGCGAGGCGACCCACGTAGCCCACGAGGATCTCGCGGCCGGCGCCGATCCTGCGGCGCCACGCCTCGTCCCGGAACTGCGGGTGGAACGACTCCGTGTCGACGCCCCTGCCCCACAGGCGCAGGTTGGGGATGCCGTGGTTCTCGAGCTGCCGCATCGTCGCGGTCGACGGCGCGAGCGTCATCGTCGCGCGCTCGTGGATGTCCTTGACCCGCTTCCACAGCAGCGGCTCGAAGCCGCCCAGGCCGTACCGCGCCGCGTACCCGGGCACCTCGGTCTGGTAGACGGCGACGCTCGGCAGGCCGAGCCGCTCCGCCGCAAGGATGCCGCGCCAGCCGAGGATGAACGGCGACGCGAGGTGGACCACGTCCGGCGCGAACGTCGCCAGCGTGCGCTCGGTGCGCCACTTCTTGCCGACGACGAGCCGCACGTCCGGGTACCCGGGGAAGCCGATCGAGCCGAGCTCGACCACCGGGGCACCACTGACGAAGGGCGGGACATGGCCGATGGAGGCATCGGCGTCGGGCGCGAGGACCATTGCCTGGTCCCCCCGCTCACGTAGATGCTCAAGGACTCGCAGGACGGAATTAGTGACTCCGTTGACCTGCGGGAGGAAGCTCTCCGCAACGATGGCTACTCGCACGTTACGAACCTGCCGGTCGTCGATGTCCGTACGAAGTCCTTCGTGCGGCGAACCGGGGAACGGGTGGCGTCGAGACGGTTACCGCTACACACGATGTCACGGACCTGACCGTAGCGGAGCCACCATCCACCTGGCATGGGGAACACCCCTGAGGGGACCCTTAACCTGCCCTGGAAGTCGTCCGACGGCTCCGCGCGACCTGGACGAGCCGGACGACGGCGCCCACCAGCAGCGCCACGAGCAGCGCGTTGCGCAGGGCGCCGATGGTTGTGGCCAGCGGCCAGCCACCGAGGAACTCGCCGTACCGGATCGGGTAGATCTCCATCGTCAGCCGGGCGACGATCAGCGTGCCGAACGCCGGCAGGAACCAGGTGCGGCGGGTGCCCTGGCTGCGGCTGCCGAGCGCGATGGCCGCGGCCAGCGGCGGCCCGATCCACGCGATGAACTGCGGCGAGCCCACCTTGTTGAAGACGATCAGGGCCAGGAGCTCGGCGGCGGCGCCGAGCAGCAGGACGTCCCCGACGAGGTCGGGCCGGCGTCGAGCCGCCCACCAGACGAGCGCCGCGAGCAGGACCGCGGCCACGGGCAGCGCGATGTCGAGCGCCTCCGCGACGGCGTCCGGGCCGGCCCCGAGCACCTCGTAGGTGTAGATGACGTTGTCGTACTCGACCTGGATCGAGGAGTCCCACAGCCGCGCCACGGTGAACGGCGTGGCGGCGACGGACTCGACCTGGAGCTGGCGGTCGCCCTGCTCGCCGAAGACGTCGAGCACGTTGTCCGACCCGCCGCCCACCGTTGCGATGCCGATGACCACCGCGCACACCGCCGCGCCCGGCAGCACCACGTTCCGGAGGAACCCCTTGGCGTTCGACGCCGTCGCGGCCAACGCGAGGGCCACCGCGCCGGGGGCGATCTTGATCCAGGCGCCCACCGTGGCCAGCGTCATGGCGAGCGCGGGCCGCCGGACGGCGACGAGCAGCGCGACGAGGATGATCGGCGCGAGCAGCCCGTCGAGCCGCCCGATCCAGATCGGGCCGAGCGCCACGAGGAAGGCGAGCCAGAACCACACGGCGGCGCGGCCGTGCGGGCGGGCCCGCCCGAGCAGCAGCACGGCGACGGCGTTGGCGGCCGTCACGAGCCCCATCCACACCCAGTAGTAGCCGTTCGTCGAGTCGGCGAGCAGGGCCGGGATCGCCATCGGCGCGAGGGCGCCGATCGGGTACACCCAGTCGTAGCTGAAGACCGGCCACCACCCGGCGTCCATGCCGTTGCGGATCCACCACTCGTACAGGTTCACGTCGCCGAGGATCTGCCCCCCGAACACCCAGGCCTGCAGGATGATCCAGCCGTGGACCAGGGCGAACCCGATCCACAGGGCCGGCCAGGAGGAGAGCACACGGGTGGCGGACCGCAGGAAGTCCTTGCCCACGGCCTTGGGCGTTGTCGAAATGTCTGACGCGCTCGGCACGGGCCACATCCTTGCACTGATCCGCCGCGGGGTCGGCGCTCGGCCGATATGGGTACAAGTTCGAGCGTACGCGAGTTAGAGTTCGGGTACCCGAACTCTATGGAGAGCCGATGACTCGCACCGTCGCAGAGCCCCGCCTGGGCCGCGCACGCCTTTTCACGCTGCTCGGCCCCGCCTTCGTGGCGGCGATCGCCTACGTGGACCCGGGCAACGTGGCGGCGAACCTCACGGCCGGGGCGCGGTTCGGCTACCTGCTCGTCTGGGTGCTCGTGGCGGCCAACGCGATGGCGGTGCTGGTGCAGTACCTGTCGGCCAAGCTCGGCGTCGTGACCGGTCGGTCCCTGCCCGAGGTGCTCGGCGACCGGCTGCCCCGCCCGGCCCGCCTCGCGTACTGGGTGCAGGCCGAGATCGTGGCGGCGGCGACCGACCTCGCCGAGGTGATCGGCGGGGCCATCGCCCTCCACCTGCTGTTCGGCGTGCCGCTCGTGCTGGGCGGCGTCATCACCGGGGTGGTGTCGTTGCTCGTGCTGGCGGTGCAGCAGCGTCGCGGCCAGCGGGCCTTCGAGGGCGTCGTCACCACGATGCTCGCGGTGCTGGCCGTCGGGTTCTGCGCGGGTCTGTTCTTCTCCCCGGCCGACCCGGCGGGCATGCTGGCCGGTCTGGTGCCCCGCCTGGCCGGCGCGGACTCCGTGCTGCTGGCCGCCTCGATGCTCGGGGCCACGGTGATGCCGCACGCGATCTACCTGCACTCGTCGCTGGCCCGGGACCACCTGCACGCGCCGTCGACGTCGGTGCCCCGAATCCTGCGCGCGACGCGGATCGACGTCGTGCTGGCGCTGATCCTGGCCGGGAGCGTGAACATCGCGATGCTCCTGCTCGCCGCCGCGAACCTGCCCGGCCACGCGGGGACCGACACCATCGAGGGCGCCCACGCCGCGATCACCGACACCCTCGGGCCCGTGGTGGGCGTGCTGTTCGCCGTCGGGCTGCTGGCCTCGGGGCTCGCGTCGACGTCGGTCGGGGCCTACGCGGGGGCAGAGATCATGGCCGGCCTGCTGAAGGTTCGCGTGTCGCTGCTGACCCGGCGCCTGGTGACGCTGCTGCCGGCGATCGTCCTGCTGATGACGGGGATCTCGCCCACCTGGCTCCTCGTGGTGAGCCAGGTGGTGCTGAGCTTCGGCATCCCGTTCGCGATGATCCCGCTCGTGCGGCTCACGCGGGAGCGCGAGCTGCTCGGCGAGCACCGGAACGGCCTGACCACCCAGGTGCTGGCCTGGGTGGTCGCGGGCGTGATCGTGGCGCTGAACGTCACGCTGCTCTACCTCACCCTCGCGGGGTAGGGGGCGGTTACCGGGCGAGGTAGGCGACGTCGCCGTTCGAGCTGCGGATCTCGACGGTGCGGGCGGCGTCCGGGTCGGTCGGGCCCTCGATGGTCTGGTCGCCGTTCGACGTGTGGATCGTCAGGGCCACCGGCTCGCCGTCGCCCACCACTGTGACCTCGCCGTTGCTGCTCACGCCGTAGACGTCGCCGCCGACCTCGGAGATCTCCACCGATCCGTTGCTGGTCGTCGCCGAGGCGTCGCCCGTCACGGAGCCGATGGTGATCCGGCCGTTGCTGGTGTCCGTGGTGACGCTGCCGTCCACGCCCGTGACGTCGATCTCGCCGTTCGAGGTCGACGCCTCGACGTCGGCGCCGGAGTCGGTGACGTCGATGTCGCCGTTGCTGGAGTCCGCCGTCAGCGCGCCGCCGACGTCGGTGGCCTCGATCCGGCCGTTGCTCGTGCTCAGGGAGACGTCGCCGGCCAGGCCGCTCGCGACGACGTCGCCGTTCTCGGTGCGGATCACCACCTCCGTGCCCGCGGGCAGGGTCACGTCGAGCTCGCCCGAGCAGTGGGGCAGCGCGATGGCCCAGCCGCACCGGTGGGTGAGCTCCAGGTGGCTCGCGGACTCGTCCGCCGAGTAGCTGGGCTCCCGCAGGCCGCTGTGCGCGATGACGTCCACCTCGATGTCGCCCTCGACGGCGCTGACGGTGACGTCGCCGTCGGCCACGAGCTCGACCGAGTCCACGGCGTCGTAGGACCGATGGGTGGTGGTGGTCTTGGACATCGTCAGGTCGGCGAGATACAGGGCGCCGAACCCGACCAGCGCGAGGGCGAGGACCGCGCCGGCGGTGCCGAGGACCCGGCCGGTGACGCCGCGCCGCGGCGGCCCCGGCGGGTAGGCGGCGTCCTGCGGATACGGCCCGGGCTGCCCGACGACGTCCGCGGGGACCGGGGGATTCTCGGGGCTGAGCTGGTTCATCAGAGTGATCCGTTCTGGTCGAGCCAGCGCAGCACGGCGAGCACCCGGCGGTGGTCGTCGGCGGCCGGCGGGAGGCCGAGCTTGGTCAGGATGTTGGTGACGTGCTTCTCCACGGCGGCCAGCCCCACGACGAGGCGGTCCGCGATGGCGGCGTTGGAGCGGCCCTCGGCCATGAGCGCGAGCACCTCGCGCTCGCGCCGCGTCAGGACGTCGAGGTCGGAGCCGGAGTGGCGGGCGATGATCTGGGTGACCACCTCGGGGTCCACGACGGTCCCGCCCGCGGAGACACGGGCGACCGCGTCGAGGAACTCGTCGACGTCGGCCACGCGGTCCTTGAGCACGTAGCCCAGGCCGCGCGCGCCGCGCGCGAACAGCTCGGTCGCGTAGCTCTGCTCCACGTACTGCGACAGCACGAGCACCGGCAGGTCCGGGTGCAGGCTGCGCAGGTGCACGGCGGCGCGCAGCCCCTCGTCGGTGTGCGACGGCGGCATCCGGACGTCGGTGACGAGCAGGTCGGGCAGCTCGGCGTCGGGCGTCGAGAGTGCCCGGACCAGGTCGTCCGCCGTGGCGTGGCCCGTCACGGTGTGGCCCTCGGCGGCGAGCAGGCGGGTGAGGCCGTCCAGGAGGAGGACGGAGTCCTCAGCGATCACGATGCGCACGGGACCTCCACGGTCAGGCGGGTGCCCTTACCGGGCGGGCTGTCGAGCTCGAACGTGCCGTCCAGTGCGGCGACGCGGCCGCGCAGGCCTTCCAGGCCGCTGCCGGGGGTCGGCTCGGCGCCGCCCCGGCCGTCGTCGGACACCGTGACGCGCAGGCGCTGCGGGTGCTCGTCGGGCACCAGGCTCGCCGCGACCCGGACCGAGTCGGCCCCGGCGTGCTTGGCGACGTTGGTCAGAGCCTCCGCGACCACGAAGTACGCGGCTGCCTGCGCGGCGGAGCCGGCGGGCGTCAGGTCGCCCGTGACCTCGACGCGGACGGGGACCGGGCTGCGCCCGGCGAGGGCGGAGAGCGCTGCGTCGAGCCCGCGGTCGGAGAGGACGGCGGGGTGGATGCCGCGTACGAGGTCGCGCAGCTCGGCGAGGGTCTCCTTGATCTCACGGTGCGCGAGCTCCAGGGCGGCGACCGCGTGCTCGGGGTCCTTGTCGGCCAGACGGCGGGCCACGCCCAGCTCGACGCCGAGGGCGACCAGGCGCTGCTGGGCGCCGTCGTGCAGGTCGCGCTCGATGCGGCGGCGCTCGGTGTCGGCGGCGGAGACCGCCGCCGTCCGCGACTCGGTGAGGACGACGGCGCGTTCGCGAGCCGTGTGCGCGGCGGCCTCGGCGAGGCGCGTCTCGTGCTCGGCGACGGCGGCGCGGGCACGGGCGACGTCGGCCGCGGACGGGCCCAGGAGGACCGTCGCGAGCCGCACCATGAGGTACGACCCGTACTGCGCGAGGGCGGCGGCCGCCCACACGAGCACGACGGCGCCGGCGAGCGCGCCGACCACCGTGGCCGGCCACGACAGGCCGGTCCACCCGGCGAGGGCGCTGTCCCGGCCCAGCGGCACGAACGCCACGGCGGCTACGGCTGCCGCAGCCAGGGCCGCGGCGACAGCGAAGAACACGGAGGTGAGCAGCATCGCCAGGAACGCATAGAGCGTGGCGGCCCAGGCGCGGCCGTCGCGGATCGGCGTCCACAGCCTCGACCAGAAGCCCCGCGGCACGTGCCCCACGGGCAGGGGAGCGGGGATGACGACGCCGGTCTGGGCGGCGATGCGGGCGCGCTCGGCCGCGCCGAACCAGCGCGCGACGACCAGAGAGAGGGCGAGGAGCGGCAGCCCGACGCCGAACGCCGGGACGGCCGCGGCCGAGACCACGACGAGGGTCCACAGGATCAGGCCGCCCGTGAGGTGCCAGACCCAGCCGACCCCGAGGGCGGCGAAGGCGCGCCCGGTAGCGGCGTCGTACGGGGCACGGAAGAACCCCGGGCCCGAGACAAGGGCGGGCGTCACCCGGTCCTCGAGGCTGCGGGGCTGGGGCGCCGGCGCGGGGCCGGCATCGCTGGTCATGAACATGACACTAGGCCGGTGCCCGCCCCCGGAACATGCTGCGACCCCACGGCGTGCAGGTGGGGTTACCCCTACCCCTGCACGTTGGTCGAGCTTGTCGAGACCCAGGTCTCGACAAGCTCGACCAACGACTGATCAGGCGAAGGCGCTCGTGCCCGTGATCTCGCGGCCGATGATCAGGGCCTGCATGCTCTCGGTGCCCTCGTAGGTGTGCAGCGCCTCGATGTCGGTGAAGTGCCGCGCCACACGGTTCTCCAGCAGGATTCCGTTGCCGCCGAGCAGGTCGCGCGCGACCGCCGCAACCTCCCGCGCGCCGCGCGTGCACGTGTACTTGGCGAGCGAGGCCTGCGGGCCGCTGAGCTGCCCGGCCTCGTCGAGCCGGGTCAGCTGCTTCACGAGGAGCTGCATCTGCGTGATGGTCGCCAGCATCTTCGTCAGGCGCTCCTGCACCATCTGGCTCGCCGCGAGCGGCCGGCCGAACTGCGTGCGCTGCTTGGCATAGGCGACGGCTGCCTCGTAACAGGCGATGGCCTGCCCGACGGCGCCCCAGGCCACCCCGAGCCGGGTCGCGAACAGGACGCGCCCGGTGTCCTTGAACGAGCGGGACTTCGGCAGCAGGTTCTCTGCCGGTACGAACACGTCGGTCAGCACGATGTGCGCCTGGTGGATGGCGCGCAGCGAGATCTTGCCCTCGATGGTCTTCGCGACGTACCCGGGGGTGTCCTGCGGCACGATGTAGCCGTGGACCTGGCCGTCCTCGCCGCGGGCCCACACCACCGAGATGTCGCCGATCGAGCCGAAGCCGATCCACTTCTTCTCGCCGTTGATGACGTAGCCCTCGACGCCGTCGCGCGTCTCCTTGACCGCGGACGTCTCCAGGCCGACGGAGTCGGAGCCGTGCGTGGGCTCGGTCAGTGCGAACGCGCCGAGGACCTCACCCCGGGCCATCGGCCCGGCGTACTTCTCGATCTGCTCGTCGGAGCCGAGCATCACTATCGAGCGCAGCGCGAGGCCGCCCTGCACGCCGCCGATCGTGGTCACCGAGCCGTCACCGCGCGACATCTCCATCGCGGCCAGGCCCGAGGCCATCTTGGAGATCTTCGGGTAGCCGGGCACGTCCACGCCGTCGCGCAGGAAGTCCAGCTCGGCCATGCGCTTGACCAGGTCCATCGGGACCTCGTAGCGCTCCCAGTAGCCGTCGATGACGGGCAGGACCTCGTCCTGCACGAACTGGCGGACGGCGAGCTGGTGCGCCCGCTCCTCCGCCGTCACGTCGGCGAAGGCGCCGGCGAAGTCGATGTCGAGCGGTTGCGAGACGTCGTAGTCGGGCGCCGTCACCCCGGGGGTCTGAGTCATGGCTTCCATGGTGCTGGGTACCGGGTATCAGGTCAAGCGATACTACGTCTCACTCTGGCTCGGTCCCGGCGTGGCGGCGCGTGGCGGCGCGATCAGGCGGCCGCGACCGCCACGTCGCCCGGTTCGGCGCTCTCACGGCGGCTGATGCGCCACCACGCGAAGAATCCGAACAGCGTGAACAGGCCGTAGAACACGTACATCAGGGCGGTCGCCCAGTACCCCGCGGAGAACAGCAGGGGCACGCCGACGAGGTCGACGGCCACCCAGATCAGCCAGAACTCGACCCAGCCCTTGGCCATGCCGTAGGTGGCGAGCACGGAGCCCGCGAAGATCCACGCGTCGGCCCAGACCGGCTCGTACGAGCCGAGGGTCCGGAAGAGCGGGGTGAGCAGCAGCGTGCCGGCGAGCAGCCCGGTCACGAGGCCGACGCGGGCCCGCCAGGACGCCCAGTGGGGGTGCACCGCGACCGTGCCGGCGCCGCCGAGCCGCTGGGTCTGGCGCCAGCGGTACCAGCCGTAGACCGAGACCACGATGAACATGATCTGGCGGCCGGCCTGGCCCAGCATGTCGGCCCGGGTCGTCTCGCCGAACCAGGAGCCCATGAAGACCGTGAAGAGCAGGATGTTGCCGACGATGCCCACCGGCCAGGCCCACACCTTGCGGCGCAGCCCGCCGAGCGCGGACGCCAGGCCGAACAGGTTGCCGATGACCTCACGCCAGTAGATCTGCTGGTCGCCGACCAGGAACGTCGCGTCGTAGGCGGCGCGGAACCAGTCCATGTCTCTTCCCTCTCCGTATGTCCGCACAGGGGCTCCGGGGTGAGGGCCGGCGCGCCGCGAAGGCGCCGACGACGGCGCCCGGCCGTGGCCCCGAAGGGTCGACGGCGCGCGCCGCACGTGCTTCCTCCCATCCGGACTTTCACCGTCGGTCCTGGAGTTTCACCAGGTCAACCAGGCCCCTCCCGAAGGAGCGACCCGGGTCGCGGACTATCACCGCCGGCTCGGAATTTCACCGACCCCGGAGCACGTGTGCATCTGCTGCACGATGTCTAGCGGAACACAGGATGCCACGTGCTCATTCCCCGGCGAGTGTCCGGTTCGTCACGCAGCTCAGACGAGGGCGTCCCGGACGGCGCGCGCCACCTCGTCGGGCCCGGCCTTGCCCTCGATGACGGTGACGATGACGCGGCGGGCGGGCGGGGCGCCGTCGTCGGCCGGGGGCTGGCCGGTGGCGCCCAGGACGGCGGCGCGCCGCAGGTCCGCGAACGCCTCTTCGAGCTCGGGCCGCAGGTCGAGCGACGGGTTGCGCAGCCAGCGCCGCAGGATCGAGTTGTGCACCGCGACGACGGAGGCCGCGAACGCGATGGACGCCGTCGACGTCGACCGCTCCGGCGGCAGCGTGTCCCGCAGGTAGTGCGTGAACGCCCGCTCGTAGCGGTGCGTCGTGATGAGCTCCCGGTCGCGCAGCGCGGGGACCTGCTGCAGCAGCGCGTACCGGGCGAGCGACGTCTCGCGCTGACCCACGTGGTGGTCGAACACCATGCGTGCCGCGCGGCACACCTCGAGATACGGGTCGACGTCGGGGTCCCAGGCGCGGCCCAGGTCGTGCCCGGACTCCTCGCTGGTGCGGGCGTCGGGCCGGGTGGCGGCCAGCATGACCACCACCTCCTCGAGCAGCAGCTCGTGGTCGGCGAAGACCACGTCCTCCTTCGAGCGGAACCGGCGGAAGAACGTCGCGCGGCTGACCTTCGCGGCGTCGGCGATCTCCTCGACGGTAGTTCCCTCGTAGCCCTGCCGGGTGAACAGGTCCACCGCAACGTCTACTGCCTGCGCGTGCGTGTGAGTACGGACGGCGGTCATGCCAGGCAGGCTACCGCGTGGCCCCCGGCTGGCGTGAAGAGTCCTTGAACGATCCGTGACCTTCATGGCGCTAATTTTCCCGGGCGGCGATCTTGCCGGACCGCAGTCTGCGCAGGTAGCGCACCTCGCGAATCGCCAGCAGCAGGCCGAGAACGCCCGGCACGGCCGACCACGGGTGACCGAGCACGACGCCCACGAGACACACCAAAAAAATCACCCCGCCGACGACGACGGTGGCGAGACTTCCCCAACGGATCCCGGTCACGCAGCGAGCGTAGTCTGCTGCGGACGATCGTGACCGCCGCCACCTAGCCCAGAGGAAACATGACTCTCGACCTGCGCATCTTCACCGAGCCCCAGCAGGGTGCGACGTACGACGACCAGCTTGCCGTCGCCCGGGCGACCGAGCAGCTGGGATTCAGCGCCTTCTTCCGTTCCGACCACTACCTGGCCATGGGCGTCGACGGGCTGCCCGGCCCGACCGACGCGTGGACGACCCTGGCCGGGCTCGCCCGCGACACGTCGACAGTGCGGCTCGGCACGCTGGTGTCCTCGGCGACGTTCCGGCACCCCGGCGTCCTCGCCATCCAGGTGGCGCAGGTGGACCAGATGTCCGGCGGCCGCGTGGAATTCGGCCTCGGCACGGGCTGGTACCAGGCCGAGCACAGCGCCTACGGCATCCCGTTCCCGGACAAGCGGTTCGGCATCCTCGAGGAGCAGCTCGCGGTCATCACCGGCCTGTGGGGCACGCCGGCGGGGGAGACGTTCTCGTTCTCCGGCGAGCACTACCAGCTCACGGACTCACCGGCCCTGCCCAAGCCCACGCAGACGAAGATTCCCGTGCTCGTCGGTGGCGGCGGCGCACGCCGGACGCCCGCCCTCGCGGCGAAGTACGGCGACGAGTACAACCAGGCCTTCCCGAAGATCGACACGGTCGGCCCGCGGATCAAGGTGATCGAGAAGGCGCTGTCCGACGCCGGGCGCGGGCCCGAGTCGATGGTCCAGTCGGTGGCACTGGTCGCCGCCGTCGGGCAGGACGAGGCCGAGCTCGCCAAGCGTGCCGCGGCGATCGGCCGTGAGCCCGCCGAGCTGCGCAAGCACGGTATCGCCGGGACGGTCGCCGAGGTGGCGGACCGCCTCAAGACCCTCGAGGCGGCGGGAATCCAGCGCGTCTACCTCCAGATCCTCGACCTGGCGGATCTGGACCACCTGGACCTGATAGCCCGCGAGGTCCGCACCCAGCTGGGCTGAGCCTGGGAGTGGTGAGAACGGGGTTGTGTTCCGCAGGGGTCTCCTGAGGAACACAACCCCGTTCTCGCTCTACGGGCGGATGACAGTCTGGACAGTGGGCTGAACGCGTGGTTAGCATGTTGAACATGCGTTCAGCCGACCTCACCGCACGGGCCAGGATCCGCGACGCCGCGATCTCCCGGTTCGCGGTGGAGGGCTTTGGGGCGTCGGTCCGATCCATCGCGTCCGACGCCGGGGTGAGCGCCGGCCTCGTGATGCACCACTTCGGCTCCAAGGACAAGCTCCGCGCCGAGTGCGACGAGCACCTGCTCGGCGTGATCCGCCGGCTCAAGCGCGAGAACGTCGCCGAGGCCGCGGCAGGCCAGAGCTTCTTCCACAAGTTCGCGGCCGCCGAGGAGAACGCGCCCATCGTCGGGTACGTCCTGCGGTCCATGCAGGACGGCGGCGCGCTGGCCCGCGAGTTCATCGACCACATGGTCGACGACGCCGTGGAGTACACACGGGACGGCGTCGCGGCGGGCGTGGTCGTGCCCAGCCGGGACGAGGCCGCGCGGGCCCGCTACCTCACGCTGTCCTCCCTCGGTGCGCTGCTGCTCGAGGTGACGCTCAGCCCGCCGTCGGACCCGAGCGACCTCGGCGCGATCGTCCGCGGCTACGTCACCAACAGCTACCTGCCCATGCTGGAGCTGTTCACCGAGGGTTTCCTCACCTCCCGTCGCATGCTCGACGAGTACCTCATGTACGTGCCCGACCCGCCGTCGCGCGAGGCAGTGCCGCTCCCGGACTGACCGGTATCGGCGGTCGGAAGCGCGCTGCCCTGTCACGTCCCCATACCGACGTCAGAGAGCGAAGCGATCATGACCAGCACCGCACTGAACAGCACACCGTCCTCCATCCCGGCTGTTGAGGTCCGGGACCTGCACAAGTCGTTCGGCACCGTCAAGGCGCTCGACGGCCTGAACCTGGTCGTCCGGCCCGGAGAGGTCGCCGGCTTCCTCGGCCCCAACGGGGCCGGCAAGTCCACCACCATCCGCGTCCTGCTCGGCCTGCTGCGGCCCGACGCCGGGCACGCCAGCCTGCTGGGCGGCGACCCGTTCGCCCAGGCGGTCGACCTGCATCAGCGCCTCGCCTACGTGCCGGGCGACGTCACGCTCTGGCCGAAGCTGACCGGTGGTGAGGCCATCGACCTCCTGCTGCGGCTCCGTGGTGTGCAGGTCGACAGGAGGCGCAAGGAGCGCATGCTGAAGCGCTTCGAGCTCGACCCCACCAAGAAGGCCGGCACCTACTCGAAGGGCAACCGGCAGAAGGTCGCCCTGGTCGCTGCCCTGAGCGCCGACGCGGAGCTGCTGGTCCTCGACGAGCCAACGTCGGGGCTGGACCCCCTCATGGAGGCGGTGTTCCAGGAGTCAATCCGCGAGGCGACGGCGCAGGGCACCTCGGTGCTGCTGTCGAGCCACATCCTCGGCGAGGTCGAAGCGCTGTGCGACACCGTGACGATCATCCGCAACGGCAAGGACGTACAGGCCGGCACCCTCTCCGAGCTGCGCCACCTCACGCGGTCCAAGGTCTCCGCCGTGGTGACCGGTGACACCGGCGTGCTGGCGTCACTCACCGGCGTCCACGATCTGCTCGTGACCGACGCGGGAGGCGCCGCGTCGTCCGGCGCGCCGGCGTCGCGCATCGCGTTCCACGTGGACGACGACGCGCTGCCCCGGGTCACGATGGCTCTGGCCACCCTGGAGCCGCACGGCCTGACGGTCGAGCCGCCCTCGCTGGAGGAGCTGTTCCTGCGCCAGTACGGTGACGAGCTGGAACGGCTCGAAGAGGCCCCTGACGTCGAGGAGCCGACCGAGCGCGCCGGCACCAGAGCAGCCAGGAGGGCTGCCCGCAGCTCGGTGAAGGCAGGACGGCGATGAGTGCGACAACGCTGTCCGGCGTCCATCCGCTGGAGCGTCCGGCGCTGGCGCTACGTGGCGCGTTCGCGGGCACCGGTGATCTGCTGCGGCTCGCGCTGCGACGAGACCGTGTGCTGCTGCCCGTGCAGATCGCCGTGTGCGTGCTCATGTTCGTCAGCACGTTGAGCTCCGTGTCCCAGCTGTACGGAACCCAGGAGCAGCGCGACACCATGCAGGGCACCCTGGTGACCAACCCGGCGTTCCTGGTGCTGCTCGGGCCGTACGAGAACACGGGGTCCATCGCGTCGACGGTCTCGTGGCGCGTCGGCATCTTCATGGTCGCCGTGTTCGGGGTGCTCGCCGCCATGGCCGTCGTGCGGCACACGCGCAAGGAGGAGCAGCTGGGGCGGCTGGAGCTGGTGCGCGCCGGCCGCGTGGGTTCCCTGGCGCCGCTCACCATCGGACTGATCGTCGGGGTGATCTTCTCGGTCGTGTCGGGTGCGCTGATATCGGCGGTGGTGTGGTCGGAGGGCCCGTCCGACGGCGCCGTCGCCTTCGGGGCGCAGGTTGCGGCCGTCGGGCTGGCGGCATCGGGGATCGCGGCCGTGACGGCCCAGCTCGCGTCCTCGTCACGCGGCGCGAATTCGCTCGGCGTGTGGATCATCATCGGCGGCTACCTGCTGCGCGGCGGTGCGGATGCCGACCCCGACGAGCTGGGCTGGCTGCACTGGGTGTCGCCGGTCGGCTGGGCGCAGCAGATCGACCCGTACGGCGCCAACGACTACCGGCCGTTCCTGCTGTGCGTCGCGCTGTTCGTCGCGGGCGGGCTCGCGGCCACCTGGCTGACGCTGCACCGCGACCTGGGAGCGGGCCTCCTCGCGGAGCGTCGCGGCCCGGCCCACTCGGCGTCGCTGACCTCGACAGGTGCGCTCGTCACGCGATTGACCCGCTCGTCGTTCGTGATCTGGGCGGTGTCGATCGGGGTCTACATGTTCTTCGTCGGCTACCTCATGGCGACGACCGGAGAGATGGTCGCGGAGAACGAGCAGATCGCCGACTACATGGCCGCGATGGGTGTGCAGGGCTCCGACATCGCGGCGGGCTTCGCGGCGCTCGTCATCTCCTGGGTCGCGTACGCGGGCGCCGGGTACGGGGTCACCGTGGTCCAGGACATCCGCGCGGAGGAAGCGCTGGGCCGGACCGAGGCGGTGCTCGCGACGCGCACCTCCCGGCCCGGGTACCTCGGTGCCTGGCTGGCCGGGGCCGTGGGCGGAGCGATCCTGCTGCTCGGCATCGCGGGAGTCGGCCTCGGGGCGGGCAACGCACTGGCTTCCGAAACGGGATGGGGTGACTCGCTGAGCGACGGGCTCGGTGCGGCCGTGGTCCACGTGCCGGCCGTCCTGGTCGTGATCGGGCTGACGTCCGCGCTCTTCGGCTGGTTCCCGCGGCTGGTCGGCCTTGGGTGGGCCGTGATCGCGGCCAGCTTCCTGGTGACGCTCCTCGGCAGCCTGCTCGACCTGCCTGACGCCGTCATCGATCTGTCGCCGTTCGCGCACGCGCCGGCAATCCCGGCGGTGGCATGGTCCGACGTCCACTGGGCTCCACTGGGGTGGCTCCTGGCGATCGCGGTCACGCTCTTCGCGCTCGCGTTCGTCGGCTTCCGCCGCCGGGACGTGCCGAGCGCGTGACCGCGGCGGACCACTGGTCCCGCACTCTTCCGGCTGTGTTCCGGCTGTTGCCGGCACCCACGTTCCGGTAGGGTGCGGGACGCCGTCCGGTGTCAGCAGGCAGGTTTTCTCACCGCCGCTCCCGGACCGGGCCCTGCCGAGTCCAGTGAGGATGGACCGATGATCTTCAAGGCCGTAGGAGACGGCCGCCCGTACCCTGAGCACGGGCGTTCGCGGACGCGCGACTGGGTGGACGTGCCTCCGCGCCAGGTGCGCCTCGACGAGCTCGTCACCACCAAGCGCACGCTCGACCTCGACACGCTCCTGGCCGAGGACTCCACGTTCTACGGTGACCTGTTCGCGCACGTCATCGAGTACGAGGGCACCCTCTATCTCGAGGACGGTCTGCACCGCGCGGTGCGGGCCGCTCTGCAACAACGTCCAGTGCTGCACGCTCGCGTGCTGACCATCCGCTGACTCAGGTAGGTTCGACGAGTGATATCCCCCGGGTACGACCAGGCGCGCGTGGAGCGCCGCCGCCGTGAGCACGAGCGCCAGGCAGTGGTCTTCGGCGTACTCATCGCGTTCCTGGCGGTGTGCGGCATCTTCGCGCTCGCCGTGTACTCGGGCGCCATCAGCTCCCCGTTCAACCGGCCGTTCACCACGGTGGGCGTGTCGGAGCAGGCGTCGTACCCGGTGCCCTGCCTGCCCGCGGTGAAGGGCCAGCCGGACGGCGCCCTTCCCATCGCGTACTCGAAGGTCCAGGTGCGCGTGCTGAACGCGACGGCGGTGTCCACGGTGGTGGGCGAGGTCGGTATCGCCGCCGCCTTCCAGGCGGAGCTGGACCGGCGCGGGTTCGACGTGATCGAGGTAGGTGACTTCGAGGGCCAGCAGAAGGTGCACTCGGAGCTGTGGTTCGGCAAGAAGGGCGTCGTGGCCGCGTACACGCTCGCCGCGCACATCCCGGACGTGCGGCTCGTGCTGGACGACCGCAAGGGCGCGTCCGTCGACCTGCTCGTGGGCGAGGACTACGAGGCGCCCTACCCGGCGGACGACGTGACCCTCAGCAGCGACCAGCCGCTCCAGAATCGCGAGGGCTGCGTGGCGGTCTCCGAGGTCACACCCCAGCCGATGGCCACGCCGGCCGCGGAGGCGTCCAAGTAGGGCTCAATTGCCCGGGTCGGTCCCTGCCTGCGTCGCTGCGGCTAGGGTCTGTGCTGTGCTGACCCCGTCCTCAGGCGCTCTGGGCTTCGGCCGCGCGCTCCTCTGGGCGGTGGTCGTGCTCGCGCTCTCCCTGACCGCGCACTTCGAGGCCGGCGGCCACCTGCCGCCCGTCGAGGTGATCGCCCTGCTCGGCGCGTTGCTGCTGGCGGTGACCACGCTCGCCGTGCGGCGGCAGGTCCGGTGGCCGGGCGGCCTCGCCATCGCGGGCCTCGGGCAGTACGCCCTGCACCAGGTCTTCTCGTTCCTGGGCGGCGCGTGCGCGCCTGTCCTGCTGCCCGACGGCGGAGCACACGCCCACCTGGCCGGTTCGGTCACCGGGCCGCTCGCGCACGGGGCGTGCGTGGGCGCCGAGCCCGCGGTGATGGGCCTGGGCATGCTCGCCTGGCACGCCGCCGCGACGGTGGCGACCGTCGGGCTGCTCGTGGGTGTCGAGCGCGGCGTCTGGCTGCTGGCGTCCTGGCTGGTGCGGCCGCTCGTGGTAGAGCCTCGGTGGCTCCCCGTCGCGCGGCGGGTCCCGGTGCTGGTGACCCCCGAGGCGCCGGCGGGCTCAGTGGACCTGCACGTCGCGCCGGAGCGCGGGCCGCCGACGTCGGCCCTGGTGATGCACCTCGCGGCCTGACGGTGTCGGTCGGGAGGTGCGTCGTCGTACGCCCGCGGCTCATCCCCGCCCGCCACCCCTCCATTCAGACCAAAAGGACCGAGCTCATGACTCGCTTCAGCATGCCCGCCCACCGCGCCATCGCGACCGTTCCCGCCACCGCCGTCCTGGTGCTGCTTCCCGCCGCCGTGGCCTCCGCGCACGTCACGGTGAACCCCGACACGACCGCCGCCGAGAGCTACTCGAGCCTCACGTTCCGCGTACCCACCGAGTCGGACACCGCGTCCACCGAGAAGCTCGTGGTCGACCTGCCGGCCGACACCCCGTTTCTCAGCGTCACGCCGCGCACCCTGCCCGGCTGGGACGTGGCGGTCGACGTCGAGAAGCTCGACGAGCCGTTCGAGGTCGAGGGCGCGACCGTCGACGAAGCGCCCGTCCGTGTGACCTGGACGGCCGAGAAGGGCCACGAGGTCCCGCCGCACGAGTACCAGGAGTTCGCCGTCCGGGTCGGGGCGCTGCCCGAGGAGGGCACCGAGATCGTGCTCCCCGCCCATCAGACGTACACCGACGGCAACGTCGTCGACTGGGACGACCTCGTCGCCGACGACGGCAAGGAGCCGGAGGCTCCCGCGCCGGTCTTCACGACCACCGCAGCCGAGACGGAGGGCGGGCATCACGGGGCGGCGTCGGACGACGACGCTGCCGCTGCCTCGGGCGACGTCGCCGCGGACGAGGCCCCGGCCGTGGACCCCGTGGGCCGCTGGCTCGGTTTCGCCGGGATCGTGGTCGGCGCGGCAGGTATCGGCGCGGCGCTGTTCACCCGCCGTCGCGCGTAAGACCCGCTGTCTGCGCTCGCCCACCAGCCCTGGCCAGGCCTCAGATCTTCAGCAGCGCCTGGATCGGGGTGTGGTCGCTCGGGTAGCGGCCGTCGCGGGTCCACGTGTTGATCGCCGCCGCGCGGACCTCGATGCCCGGCGTCGCCAGGATCCAGTCGATCCTGGTGCCGTCCGGGCTGGGCGTCCCGTAGTCGGGGAACGTGTCCACGTGGGGCGTGAGCTGCCGGTCGGCGGCGAGCCAGCTGTCCTGGAGGCCGCCCTCGGTGACCAGGACGTCGTACGGTGCCGAGGCCTCGGCGGGCGCGTTGCAGTCGGCGGTGAAGACGACGGGGAGTCCGGCCTCGGCGATCTGGTCGCGGACGACCAGCGCGCTGCGCACCTGCGCGTTCTCCGCCTGGTGGTCGAAGTGCGAGTTGATGTGCAGGAAGTCGCGGCCGGTCGCGGAGTCCTGGAACTGCGCCCACGTGACGATGCGGGTCACCGTGTTGCCCCAGGTGGCGGAGCCGATGAGCTTCGGGGTGTCGGACAGCCAGAACTGGTCCCACCACTTCAGAGTCAGCCGGCGCGCGTCGTAGAAGATGCTGGAGTACTCGCCGCCCGCACCGCCCTCGCGCCCGAAGCCGACCATCTCGTAGTGCTGCCCCAGGCCTTCCTGCACAGCGGAGAGCTGGTGGAACAGCACCTCCTGGACGCCCAGGATCGTCGGCTGCTCCAGCCGCAGGAACTCGGTGGTGAGCGGGGCGCGCTCCGGCCAGTAGTCGGGCTCGCCGGGGTGCGTCTGGCCCACCTGGTCGTAGCGGATGTTGAAGCTCATGGCGTGCACCAGCCCGCCGCGCGCGGGGCCGATCACGGGCGCACCGGCCGACGTCGACAGTGCTGTCCGGGCCGCGGCAGGGCCTGCGAGGGCGGCCGACGCGCTGAGCGCGCCGATGGCGCCGGCCGCAGAGGCGCCTGGGCGCGACGCCGCAGCGCGGCCGATCGGGTGATGACGCATCATGCGGAGGTGCCTCACGAAAGACTGGGAGCGGCCATGCGCGGGAGCCTACGCGCCGGCGAGGTAGGCCTCCAGTACCTGACGACGTCTGTCCGGCTGCGCAGGCTCGTGGACGAGCACATGGCCAGGAACGTGGTGTCGCTGGCCCGGACCAGGATCCTGCAGGTTGGCCGCGCAGGCTGGCGTCGATCCGCAGGTTGCGGGGCGATCAGTCGGTGCAGCCGGTGCTGGCCGCGCATGCCGAGCCGAAAGAAGCACGTCGCTCAGGGCCCGGATCGACACGCGACCTACGGTTCGCCCCGGGACACGGACCACGACCTTGCGGTTCAGCGCCGAGCCGCACCGACCGGCCGCCGCGGGCAAGGTCCGCTTCCGGAACACCATCACGCATGCTTATGGGCCCAGAACCAGGCCCAGGCGTGTTCTGGAAGCGGACATCCAAGCCAGCCCTGGCCCCCACAGCCCCGACGAACAAGAGCCCGGCCGATGGCCGGGCTCGCGAAACGAACGTCCCTGATATGAACGATGACGCGAGACATCTATGAACGATGTCTCGCGTCATCACACTGCGGAGGATGGGGGATTCGAACCCCCGAGGGCGTTAACCCAACACGCTTTCCAAGCGTGCGCCATAGGCCACTAGGCGAATCCTCCTCGCGCTCCGCCACAGCGGGCGCGCGGCCACTGGACCGAAGTCTGGCGCGGCCTGACGAGGATACCGGACGCCGTGCTCGGACAACGAATCGGAATCCGAGGTCTGTGCTGTGAAGTGGCGTACAGCGGGCTCGGCGTGGTTGGGCCGGGGTGCCCGGATCGGTTAGGCTCTTGGTAGACCCCTCGTGCGGCACCACCTCGCCGAACTCCCCCAGGGCCGGAAGGCAGCAAGGGTAAGTGAGCTCTGGTGGGTGTGCGGGGGGTCCCTTATTGCCTGCGTTTCCGCGGCCCTCCAGCATGTGGACGGAATTTTGTTCGCATCGTGGGATTTGCCCCGAGGGGATTCGCCCCGACGTCGTGCAGTGCCGCACGATGTCCGTATGACCCGCACCTGGACCACCGCCACGACGTCGCGCACCCGCCGCGACGCGATGTGTAGCGGCCGCGTGCGCGCCGGGCGAATGTGCGAGCGCTGAGCGCGCCGCACTTTCCCTCAGCCCGCTGAGGGCCGTTCCGAACTCCCCGCGAGCTCGCCACGTTGCTGATGGCCGTGGCCCGCCGCCGCTCCACCCCCGGCCTGCGCCTGACGCCGACCCCACGCATCCTGAGCACTGGCATACCCACGCCCGTGCGCCCTGAGAGGACTACCCATGTCTCGCTTCACCGCCGTCCTGTCCACCGGCCTCGCCGTCGCCGCCACCCTCGCGCTGAGCGCCTGCGGTTCCGGGGACGACGCGACGGCCGCCGCCGGCACCGCCGAGGACCCGGTCCGCATCGGCGTCGTCAACTCCGGCGACGACTACTGGACCACCTTCAGCGACCTGGCCGAGGAGGAGGGCATCTCCGTCGAGCTCGTGAACTTCAGCGACTACCAGCTGCCCAACCAGGGCCTGACTGACGGCGACCTCGACCTCAACCAGTTCCAGCACCTGCAGTTCCTCGCCACCTACAACACCGCCTCCGGGCAGGACCTGACGCCGATCGCGGCCACCGCCGTCTACCCGCTGGGGCTCTACTCCCAGAAGCACGACAGCGTCGAGGACATCCCCGACGGCGGGGAGGTCGCGATCCCCAACGACGACAGCAACCAGGCCCGCGCGCTGCTCGTGCTGCAGGAGGCCGGCCTGGTCTCCCTGCGCGACGGCGGCAGCGCGTTCTCCACGCCCGCCGACGTGCTCGAGGACGAGTCGCGCGTGACCGTGACCCCGGTCGACGCCGCGCAGACCGCGCTCGCCCTGCAGGACGTCGACGCCTCGATCATCAACAACGATTTCGTGGGCGACGCCGACCTGACCTCCGAGGACGCGATCTTCTCGGACGACCCGGACTCCGACGCCGCCGCGCCGTACATCAACGTGTGGGTCTCCCGCGCGGAGGACGCGGACAACGAGGTGTTCCAGCAGCTCGTCGAGATCTACCACTCCCCGGAGGTCGAGAAGGGCGTCCTGGAGGCGTCGGGCGGCACCGGCGTCATCAAGGACAACTCGGCCGCCGAGCTGCAGGACATCCTGGCCGGCATCGAGGCGGACGCGTCCTGATGTCCGCCGTGACCGACGCTGTGACCAGCAGCATCGTGCGGTTCGAGGGCGCTTCCAAGGTGTTCCCGGGCCGCGGCCAGGGGGCGGAGGTGCGCGCCGTCTCCGATGTCACCCTCGACATCCGCGAGGGCGAGATCTTCGGCGTGATCGGCCAGTCGGGCGCCGGCAAGTCCACGCTGGTCCGGCTGATCAATGCGCTGGAGCGCACCACGGGCGGTGACGTGATCGTCGACGGCGTCGCGCTCGGCGCCCTCAACGAGGCCCGCCTGCGCCCCGTGCGGGCCGGGATCGGGATGGTGTTCCAGCAGTTCAACCTGCTCGCCTCCCGGACGGTCGCGGGGAACGTCGCCTACCCGCTCGAGGTGGCCGGCTGGCCGCGGTCCCGCCGCGAGGCGCGCGTGGCCGAGCTGCTCGACTTCGTCGGTCTGTCGGAGAAGGCGGGTGTGCATCCGTCCGCGCTGTCGGGCGGGCAGAAGCAGCGCGTCGGCATCGCCCGGGCGCTCGCCACCAACCCGCGCATCCTGCTGGCGGACGAGGCGACGTCGGCCCTCGACCCCGAGACGACGCGCGACGTGCTGGACCTGCTGCAGCGCGTCAACCGCGAGCTCGGCGTCACGGTCGTCGTGATCACGCACGAGATGGACGTGGTGCGCTCGATCTGTCACCGCGTGGCGGTGATGGATCGTGGGCGGGTCGTCGAGGTGGGCGAGGCGTACCAGGTGTTCAGCGCGCCCGCCCACGACATCACCCGGCGGTTCGTCGCCACCGCGCTGCGCGACCGGCCGTCGCCCGAGGTGCTGGAGCGCCTGCGGGCCCGGCACGCCGGGCACATCGTGACGGTAGGCGTGGACGAGGTGGCGGGCTCGTCGGCGGTGCTCACGCGCACGCTGCGCGAGCACGGCGTCGACGGGACCGTCGTCTTCGGCGGCATCACCGAGGTCGCGGAGCGGCCGTACGGGTCGCTGACCGTCGAGCTCGTCGGCGATCCGGCCGCGGTGGAGTCCGCCGTGGCCGCGCTGCGTGACGTGACCTGGGTGGACGACCACGGGAGGGCAGCCGCATGAGCTGGGACACACTGACGCCGCTGCTCTGGGAAGCGGCCGCCGAGACCGCGTACATGGTGCTGATCACCCTGGCCGTGGGCGGCTTTCTCGGGCTCGCCCTCGGCCTCGGGCTCTACCTGACGCGGCCCGGGAACCTGCTCGGCAACCGGGCCGTGTTCGCGGTGCTGAACATCGCCGTGAACGTGGTGCGGCCCATACCGTTCATCATCTTCCTGGTGGCGCTCGGGCCCCTGACCCGGGCGGTCATCGGCTCGACGATCGGCATCGAGGCGTTCACGTTCGCCATGTGCTTCATGGCGACGTTCGTCTTCGCGCGGCTCGTGGAGCAGAACCTCGTCTCTATCGACCCCGGCGTGGTCGAGGCGGCGCGGGCCATGGGCGCCTCGCCCTTCCGGATCGTGCGGACCGTGCTGGTCCCGGAGGCGCTCGCGCCCCTGATCCTGGGCTACACGTTCCTGTTCGTGGGCGTGCTCGACATGTCCGCGATCGGCGGCTACCTGGGCGCGGGCGGGCTGGGCGACTTCGCGATCGTCCAGGGCTACCGGCAGTACGACTGGGCGGTGACCGCCGTCGTGGTGGTACTCATCGTGCTGATCGTCCAGGCCGTCCAGTGGCTGGGGAACGGCCTGGCGCGGCGGGCGCTGCGGCGGTGACGGGCCCGGCAGGTCAGCCGCCGGACGCCGGCACTCCGTAGCGGTCGGCCTCCGCCGCGAGGTTGGTGGCCAGGAGCGTGGCGAGCCCGGGGACGTCCTCGGCGTCGAGCATCGAGATGTAGCTGGATCGCTGGTCCACGCGGACGATTGCCGGAAAGCCGTATGTGCGGACCGTCTGGTAGGCGATGAGGGCGCGGCCGGTCCGGCCGTTGCCGTCGCTGAACGGGTGGATCCGTTCGAACGCTATGTGGCTCCTGGCGACCGCCTCCAGGAGGGCTGTGCCCTCGAGGTTCGCGGTCTGCCACTCGGTCTGGTCGACCCACTCCCGCATGAGCTGCGGAACCTGGGACGGTTCAGCCGGGCGCCAGGATGCGCCGGTGATGCGGTTGCTCGACGTCTTGTACTGCCCGTGGTCGTGTGCGAGATGGTCCATGAGTAGGCCGTGCAGCTCGGTGACGAGCCGAGCGGTCAGCGGCTCGTCGTCAGCCACGGCGCGCAGGATTCGCGAGATCGCCCCGCGGTGGTTCGACACCTCGTAGAGCTCGCGTATCGGAGTCCCGGCCCTGGGCGTCAGTTCGTCGACGAGAAGGGTGATCGTGTCGGCAAGGGTGAGCGTGTTGCCCTCGATAGCCGAAGAGTTGTACGCGAGGCGCGCGAGAACGTCGTCCGCGTAGTCCGGCTGGAAGATGCCGGTGGCCTGGATCTCCTCGTGGAACTTCGCATGATCCAGTGTCACCGTCGGGTCCGCCGCTTCTCCAGGATCGAGGAGAGCTCGTCGAGGTTCATGCCCTCGTACTTGTTCACGGCCCGTAGCTCAAGGACACCGCCGCGCACAGTGACCTCGACGGGGTCGCCGACGCCGAGGCCCAGCTCCTGCAGATCGGCAGGGCTGATCGTGACGCCGGCCGAGTTGCCGATGGTGACGATCTTCTTCCGCATACGAACAGGATAGCGTTGTGTACGAATCCTAGACGTCAGTGAGGCGCCGCCAGGTCTGCACGACGGCGGCGACGGCGAGCGGGGCGACCGCCGCCGTGAGCAGCAGATTGGGCAGGCCGATCGCGGCTGCGGCGTCCGATCCGCCCATGCCTGTCCACAGGGACGGGGCGGCGTAGGGGAACCATGACCCGCCGCCGAGCAGCACCACGATCTGGGTCAGCGCGACGACGCCGACCAGCCCGCCGACGGTGCCGAGCTGGCTGTGCGTGACCGTCGCCACCCACGCGAAGGGCAGCGCCAGGCCGCCGCCGAGCAGCCCCGCGGCCAGGGCGGTCCCAACGCCGGCCCATGCCCCGTCGAAGGGCTCGCCGGAGCTTGTGGTGACCACCGCCGAGGCGGCGAGCGTCACGGCCACGGTGACCACCACGCACGCTCCTATCCAGGCAAGCGTGACGAGGCACTTCGCTAGGGCGATCATGCCGCGTGGCACGGCGAGGCCGAACAGTGCGCCGGCGGTCCCGCTCTCGAGCTCGCGCCCGAACGACCACGCGACGAAGAACCCGCCGGCGGCCAGCGCGGCGACGGACAGGACCTGAGCGCACACCATCAGGTGCGTCGTGGCGAGGTCGCCGGTCGCATAGGCCACGAGCTTGGCCGCCGTCGGGCCGGCGGCCCTCGGCGAGCGGGCGAGCGCCACCGCCCCTACGCTCGCGAGCGGCACGAGGACGACGAGCAGCATCGTGGCGATGCGCGCGACGACGGAGTGGCGGAGCTTGAGGGCTTCGATTGCCAGGGCGGTGCGAAGCGCGGCCGCGGGGCTCATACCTGGGCCTCCGTGTTGGCGTCCCGCGTGTCGGCCTCGCGGGTGTCGGCGTCGAGCACCATGGCGAAGAACCGCTGCTCCAGGTCCGTGCCGCCGGGTTCCAGCCTGCCGACGTCGCGACCGGCGTGCAGGACGACGATCTCGTCGGCGATGCGCGCGACCTCGTCGAGGTGGTGGCTCGAGACGAGGACCGCGGCGCCGGCGTCGGCCAGGCCGCGGACCAGCTCGCGAACCAGGACGACTCCTTGCGGGTCCAGTGCGCTCGTCGGCTCGTCGAGGATCAGCGCGGTCGGCCGATGGAGGGTCGCGCAGGCGATCCCCAGGCGCTGACGGTTGCCCATTGAGAGGGTTCGGGCCCGTGCGTGCCGCCATGGGTCGAGCCCCATGTGTCCGACGGCGGCGCTCGCCACTGGCGCGGCGGCCCGCCTGGGCATGCCGTGGAGCCGGGCGGCGCACCAGAGGTTCTCGGTGACAGTCAGCTCGGGGTAGACCAAGGGGGCCTCGACAGCCTGACCGAACCGCGCCGCGACGTCGGCGGGCAGGTCAGCCGGGTCATGCCCGAGGACCTGGGCCATGCCTCGCGTGGGGCGCAGGCGGCCGGCCAGCGCGCGCAGAGCCGTCGTCTTGCCCGCGCCGTTGAGGCCGATCAGGGCCGTGACCCGGCCCGGCCGGACCGTGAGCGTGAGGTGGTCGAGGGCGACCCGGCCACCGAAGGCGTGCGAGACGTCGTCGAGCCCGAGGGTCGGCGTGGTCATGGTGTGGCTCCTGCCGGGGCGAGCTGCGCCAGGGCGCGGCGGACGAGGTCGGCGAGCGTGACGTCGTCGGGCGCGGAGCTCCAGGCCAGGAGGGCTGTGGTGGTGGCGGCCAGGCACGCGGAGACGGCGATGGCGGCGTCCAGGGGATCGACGTCGTCGGCCACCAGGCGGTCGACTATCGCCTTCTGGGTGGCCTCGGTGCCGACCGATACGGCGGCGCGCAGCGAGGCGGACCGGGCGACGAGCGCCACGCGGCGTCTCGCCGTCGCGTCCTCGGTGGGTGTGATGTCGCCGAGCGCGGCGAGCAGGCCGAGGCGGGTGCGCTCGAGGGGCGGGAGGTTGGTCGGCTGGGCGCCGACGGCCTCGGCGATGAGGGGGTCGTACGGGTCGGTGACCAGCACGGCGTCCTTGGTGGGGAAGTGCCGGAAGAACGTCATGGGGGTGATGCCCGCGGCGTCGGCTATCTGGTTCACGGTGGTGGCGTCGTAGCCCTGGCGCTCGAACAGGCCGAGCGCGGCGTCGAGGATGCGGGCCCGAGTGCGGAGGGTGCGGGGTGTGGGCACAGCTAAATGTTAGTTGCTAACATTTCTGCGCGGCAAGGGCGAATGCGGCGAAAGCTCACGCGGTGTGCTGCGCGGGCCACAGGATCGTGGGGCTGTGGACGGCCGTCCTCCGAGTGTCGGTGAGGCCGTCTATCGTTGCGGGGGTGAGCACCGCCCTATACCGCCGCTACAGGCCCGAGACGTTCGCCGAGGTGATCGGCCAGGACCACGTCACGGGCCCCCTCATGCAGGCCTTGCGCAGCGGGCGGGTGAATCACGCCTATCTCTTCAGCGGTCCACGGGGCTGTGGCAAGACGACGTCGGCCCGTATCCTCGCGCGCACGCTGAACTGCGCGAAGAACACGCCCGAGTCGCCGATCGACACCCCGTGCGGGGAATGCCCCTCGTGCGTCGAGCTGGCGCGCGGCGGCAGCGGGTCGCTCGACGTGGTGGAGATCGACGCGGCGTCGCACAACGGTGTCGACGACGCGCGTGACCTGCGCGAGCGTGCCACGTTCGCCCCCGCTCGCGACCGGTACAAGATCTTCATCCTCGACGAGGCGCACATGGTGACGCCGCAGGGCTTCAACGCGCTGCTGAAGATCGTGGAAGAGCCGCCGCCGCACATCAAGTTCATCTTCGCGACCACGGAGCCGGACAAGGTGATCGGCACCATCCGGTCGCGCACGCACCACTACCCGTTCCGGCTGGTGCCGCCGGACGTGCTGTCCCCGTACCTCGAGTCCCTCTGCGGCGCCGAGGGGATCGAGGTGAGCGGCGGCGTGCTCCCGCTGGTCACCCGGGCGGGCGGTGGCTCGGTGCGCGACTCGCTGTCCGTGCTGGACCAGCTCATCGCCGGCGCTACCGGAGGGGTCGTGGACTACGACCTGGCGGTGGGCCTGCTCGGCTTCACCCACGCGACCTTGCTGGACGACGTCGTGGACGCGCTCGCCGCGCGCGACGGCGGCTCGATCTTCCGGGTCGTGGACCAGATCATCGCGACGGGCCACGAGCCGCGCCGGTTCGTCGAGGACGTCCTGGAGCGCCTGCGCGACCTCATAGTCATCGGCGTATCGGGCGACGCCGCCAGCGCCGTGCTGCGGGGTATCCCCACCGACCAGCTGGAGCGCATGCGAACCCAGGCCGGGCGGCTCGGCGTGGCCGAGCTGTCGCGGGCGGCGGACCTCGTGAACGCCGCGCTCACCGAGATGACCGGCGCCACGTCGCCGCGGCTGCACCTGGAGCTGCTGTGCGCCCGCCTGCTCCTTCCGGGGGCAGACGACGGCGCCGCGGGGCTCGCCGCGCGCATCGACCGCCTGGAACGAGGCGGCATCGTCGCGTCCGGAGTTCCGGCCGGATCCGGCGCGGGTGCCGCGGCTGCGGCTGTGCCGGGACGCGGGCCGGCCGAGGATCCGGGGGTGCCCGGCCTCGCCGGGCCCGCCGCCGCTCGTGCGGTGCTCGACGCGCGCAAGAAGCGGGGGGAGCCCGGTCAGCCTGCGCCGACCCCGCAGCCCGCTCAGGCGGCCCCGGCACAGGAGTCCGAGCCGACGGCGGAACCCGCGCTGGCGCCCGTGACGCCCGCCGAGGCGGGGCCCGCAGCTCCGGAGCCCGAGCCGGCACGCACGCCGCCAGCTCCCGAACCGGCCACCCCTGTGCAGTCCGCTCCCGCGCCGTCGGCACCAGCACCGACGGCTCCCGAGCCGGTCACCGCGTCGGCGGCGGCTCCGGCCGCGAGCGAGGGCAGTGAGTCCGGCGTGACGACGGAGACCGTCCGGCGTCGCTGGCCGGAGGTGCTCGGCGCTCTGGCCGCTGCGCGCGTGACGTGGTCGCTCGTCGGTCCGAACGCGCAGGTCGCCGCACTGGAGGGCGGCACGCTGAAGCTCGGCTTCGCGGCCCCAGGCCTGGCCCGCACGTTCTCGAACGCGCGGCACACGAGCGCCGTGGAAGAGGCGGTCTATCAGACGCTCGGCATCCGCGTCCGGGTCGAGGCGACCCTCGACGAGGGCCCGTCGGGGGGCGGCGGAACGTCCGGTGGCGGCGCCTCCGGCGGCGGTCCTGCGGGTAGCGGTCCGTCGGGTGGTGGTGCCGGTTCGGCGGCGCCGTCGGGCGAGCCGCGACGCGAGGCGCCGGCACCCGCCGCCGCGCCGACACCGGACTGGCCGGACGTACCTGCACCGGGTGGTGCCACGGCCATGGCGTCCCCGTCGGCCCCGGCCGACGCCGTCTCCATGGCAGGCGCCGCGGCGAGCGCTGCGAACGGCAGCGGTCCGGGCGTGCAGACCGGCTTTGCTCCCGCGTTCGCCAAGGGGGGCGTGGCGGTTGCCGAGCGTCCCGAGCCGTCGCGGCCTGAGCCGGCTGGTCCGGAGCCCGTTCGCCCGGAGCCCTCTCGGCCTGCCGCCCGCCCGCCTGCCGCGGCAAGCGCGGCCGACGAGGCATGGCTCTCGGGCGCCAGCGCGACCGAGCCCCCGGCGGACTACGACATGCCCGAGCCTGATCCGGTCTACGAGGATCAGGCACCGGCTCCCGCACGAGCCCCGATGTCGGGGGCCGGCAGCGCGCGCGAGGCGCTGCGACAGGCGAACGAGCGGCGGGCACGGGCAGCGAACGCCGCGCCCGTCGAGGCGCGGACGAGCAGGTCGGCGAGCGCGCCCGCGGCGGCGTCGGATGACGGGCCGGACTTCTACGACGAGCCGTCCGCCGATGATCCGGACATCACGTCGGCCGGGCTGGTCGGCGTGCCGCTCGTGGTGCAGGTGCTGGGGGGAACGGTGATCGACGAGATCGTGGAGCAGCCATGAACGACGGCAGTGTCATCGGCCCGAACACGACCCTGCGGATCGTCGCGGCCGTCGTGGAGCGTTCCGACGGGCGGCATCTGCTCGTCCGCAAGCGGGGCACGCAGGCGTTCATGCAGGTGGGCGGCAAGATCGAGCCGGGCGAGGAACCCCTGGCGGCGCTGGTGCGGGAGTTCGAGGAGGAGGTCGGGCTGCGGCTCGACCCGGCCGACATCGAGAGCCTCGGCCGGTTCGGGGCGCCTGCCGCGAACGAGCCCGACCACATCGTCGATGCGCACGCCTACCGGGTGCGGCTGCGTCCCGGCACGGAGATCGCGGTCCGGGCCGAGCTCGAGGAGCTCGTGTGGATCGACCCCGCGGACCCGGTCGCGAGCTATCCCCTCGCGCCGTTGTCCCGCGACCTGTTGGCCGCAGCCGGGCACTGAGCGCTGAACCGGGAGAGCCTCTCAGTGTTCGGCGTGCTCCGCCCGATACCGAGCCACACGCTCGGCGCGCTCGCGCTCCATCCGGCGCCGGGGATCCATGTCGTCCGACTGCTCGGCAGGTCCGGCCACATGCAGGAGCAGCCAGGTGAGCCGCCACTTGATGCGGTAGCCCAGGGTCAGACCGTCGCTGTTGACCATGCCCAGCCTCGATTCTCTTGGTGTACCAATAGTTTGCACACAAACTGATAGTCTGGTCAACGTCCGAGAGGAGCCGCATGACTGTCACGCCCCGAGCCGTCGCATCGCCGTCGTCCGCCCCGACCGAATCGCTCGCTGCCGACAGCGGCGCGCCCGACCCCGAGGACCTGCTGGCCCTCGACCGCCAGGTGTGCTTCGCCCTCGCCGTCGCCTCGCGCAGCGTCATCGCGCTGTACCGGCCGCTGCTCGAACCGATGGGCATCACCCATCCGCAGTACCTGGTCATGCTTGCCCTCTGGGAGGAGTCCCCGCTCTCGGTCAAGCAGCTCAGCGGGCTGCTCCGGCTCGACCCGGGCACGCTGTCCCCGCTGCTCAAGCGGCTCGAGGCGATCGGCTACCTGACGCGGCGTCGGGACCCCCGTGATGAGCGGGCGCTCGCCGTGGAGCTCACCGAGGAGGGCCGCGCCCTGCGTGCGCAGGCGTTGCTCGTGCCGCCCGCGATCATGGCGCGCCTGGGTCTGTCCGTCGAGGAGCTCAAGGTGCTCCATCGCAGCCTCACCCAGGTCATCGCGGCGGCGGCTCCATGACCCGCGGCCGCCTGCACCACGTTGAGCTGTGGGTCCCGTCCCTCGATCGTGCGGAGCGGTCCTGGGGCTGGCTCCTCAGCACGCTCGGCTACTCCGAGCACCAGCGGTGGGACGCCGGCGTGAGCTGGATTCTCGACGGCACCTACGTCGTCGTCGAGCAGAGCCCCGCGCTCACCGCCGATGCCCACGACCGGCTCGCTCCCGGGCTCAACCACCTCGCCTTCCACGGCGGCACGCGCGACGAGGTGGACCGGCTGGTCGAGGCGGCGCCGGAGCACGGTTGGGTGCTGCTGTTCCCCGACCGGCACCCGCACGCGGGCGGCCCCGACCACTACGCGGCCTACCTGGAGAACGGCGACGGCTACGAGGTCGAGATCGTCGCGGGCTGACCGGCCTCGAAGCAGAGCGCCGCCGCAGTGTCAGTGGCTCGTGGCACAGTCAGTCCATGACCAGCCTCCAGCTCGCCGAGCTCACCACGGACAACCTGTTTGCGGCCCTCCGGCTGCCACCTCAGGTACCCGACGAGGAGCCTGTGGCGCCGGTCGCCTGGTCGGTCGCCGAGGCCTACGTCAATCCCACCGCTTGGCCACGGGTCGTCCTCGACGGCGACGAGGTGGTCGGCTTCGTGATGGCGAACTGGAACCCTGACGAGGAGATCCCGGAGTTCCGGGCCGGGATCTGGCGCCTCAACGTGGCACGCGAGGCGCGTAAGCGCGGGGTGGGTAGGTTCGCCGTGGAGCAGGTGGCCGAGGAGGCCCGGCGGCGCGGGCTCGACCGCATCACGGTCCTGTGGGTTCCCGGTTCCGACGGACCCGAGGAGTTCTACCTGCGTTGCGGCTTCCGCAAGACGGGGAACCTCCTGTTCGACGAGGTGGTGGGGGAGCTGCTGCTCTAACCACCCAGCCAGCCCTGGATTCCCTCCAGCATCAGCCGCCGCAGGCTGGCCGGCGCACGTGACGACCGGACCGACGTCGCGGCGATCGTCGCGAGGTCGGCGTCGGAGCAGGCCTGGCGCACGATCTCGTACTGCCCGACCATCCCGGTCCCGAAAAGCAGCGGGTCGTCGGTCGCGAGGGCGACGGGCACGCCTCCAGCCAGCAGCGCCGGCACCGCGGTAAGGGCGGGCGCGACGCCGAACGGCGGGTACGACGTCGGGCAGACCTCGAGCGGCACCTGGCGCTCCGCGAGGAGCGCGACCACCGACGGGTCCTGGAGCGCGGTCAGCCCGTGCCCGATCCGCGTGGCGCCCAGCAGCTCGACGCACTCGCGCACGTGCCACGCGCCCTCGTAGAACCCGGCGTGCGGCACGCGGGCCAGCCCGGCGTCGGCCACCAGCCGGAACGCTTGGACGAAGTCACCGACGCGGCCGCGCCGCTCGTCGTTGGAGAGCCCGAAGCCCAGCACGCCGTCCGGCGCGTACTTCACCGCGAGCGCGGCGATGCGCTCCGCGTGCTCCGGGTCCGCGCCCCAGCTCGCCGCCAGGACCACGCCCGCCGGCAGGCCGCGCGCGGCGTCGAGCAGGGCCTCGACCACGGCCTCCGGCGACCCGAGCCATCCCGCGTACGACGTCGGGTCCACCTGCAGCTCGGTCCAGCCGACGCCGTCGGCGGCATCCTGCTCCACCGCCTCGCGGACAACGCGCGCGATGTCCTCGGCCGAGCGCACCGCGGCGCGGGCCGTGTCGTACCGCGCCTGGAACGCGTCCCAGCCATGGACGACGCCAGGCTCGATCGGCACCGCGGGAAGCGCAGGCAGGCCGTAGTTCGCGGCCAGCTCGGCGGCGGTCGACGGCCGCATCGAACCCGTCAGGTGCAGGTGCAGGTTCGCCTTGGGCAGCGCGCGCAGGTCGCGGGGCATGCCAGGGAGTCTGGCATGCCCCGCGCTGTCGGACGTCGGTCAGGCGTCGGCCTTCTCCAGCGGTTCGGTGGCGTCCGGCCCCGGCTCCGCGACGGCGACCGGCTCGCCGCCGGCCTCGACGCCGGCCCCCGCCGAAAGGCCCCCGGACATCGCGTACTCCTCCTCGGGCGACAGCACCAGGCGCTTACGGCCCACCAGCGCAAACAGCGCCAGCCCCACGACGAAGACGACCACGAACGTCACCACCGCCACCTGGAACGCGCTGTTCAGCAGAATCCCGAGGAGCGCCGCCACGGAGATCACGCCGGCCACCACGGCACCCCAGACGCCGGTCGGGCTCCGGTAGGGGCGCACGGCGTCGGGGAACTTACGGCGCAGCAGCACGTACGACACCATCTGCATGACGTACGCGATCACCGCGCCGAACACCGCGATGAAGAGGATTACGCCCGATGCCGCCCCCGCCGCGTCCGGGCTGATCGCCGGGACGACGAGGAGCACCAGCGTGAGGATCGCAAAGCCGATCACCGAGGTCGCCACCAGCGCCACCCACGGCGTCTTGTGCTTGGCGCCGGTGAGCGACAGGAACGTGGGGTAGTAGCCGGCCCGGGACAGCGAGTACATGTTGCGCCCCGCCGCGAACAGGATGCCCTGGAGCGAGGCGAGCAGCGCCACCAGCGCGAGCAGGGCCAGCACGCCGGCCGTACCCTCCGGGAGGAACGCGCGGAAGCCGGCGAGCAGCGGCTCGTCGCCGTCACCGGGCGACACGGTGATGGCGGCGGTGCCCGTCACCGCGGGGTTGAGGAACAGCACGGCCAGCCCGAAGATCGCGAGCGTGACGACGCCCCACACCGAGGCCCGGGGGATGTCGCGGGTGGGGTTGTGCGCCTCCTCGGCGGCGAGCGGCAGCTCCTCGATGCCGAGGAAGAACCAGATGGCGAACGGCAGAGCGTAGAGGATGCCGATCGCCCCGAACGGCATCAGCTCGGTGCCGCCGTCGGCCGGCGCGATGTCGTTGAGGCGGGAGAAGTCGACGGCCCCGAACGCGAAGGCGGCCACCGCGAAGAACGCCAGCGTCGCGAGCGAGATCACGGCGACCACAACGGCCAGCCGGAAACCCACGCTCGCCCCGAGCGTGTTGATCGCCACGAAGGCCACGTACAGCACGATCCACCACACCCACTGCGGCAGCGACTGGCCGGTGAAGGCGCTCAGCGCGGAGTCCGCGTAGACGCCGGAGAACCAGACGACGACGGCGGTGGTCACCACGTACTCGATGGTCTCGGCGAACCCGGTGACGAACCCGCCCCAGGGCCCCATCGCGGCCCGCGCGAACGAGTACGCGCCGCCGGTGTGCGGCATGGCGGCGGACATCTCGCCGATCGAGAAGATCATCGTGAAGTACATGACCGTCACGAGGACCATGGCGACGAGCATCGGGACCCAGCCCGTGGTGCCGAGGCCCACGTTCCAGCCGGAGAACTGGCCGGAGATCACCGCGGCGATCCCGATGCCCCACAGGCCCCAGAAGCCCGCGCTGCGCCGGAGCTGCCGCTTCTCGAAGTACTGGCCGTCGGCCTGGGTATAGGTGACGCCGGCGCTGCCGGACGTCGTTTCGGTCGTTGTCATGCCGATCCTCCAGTGAATCAGTGGCCGAGCGCCGTGAGCGCGTCGGAGAAGCCGTCGATCAGGCGGTCGAGGTCCTGGTCGTCGAACACGAGGGGCGGGCGCAGCTTGAGCACGTTGCCGGGTCCGCAGACCGAGGTGAGGATCCGGCGCTCGCGGAGCGCCTCGACGACGTCGAGCGCGGCGGCGACGTCGGGCGCCTTGGTCTCGGGGTCGGCCACCATGTCGACGCCGACGTAGAGCCCTGCGCCGCGCACGTCGCCCACCCGCGGGTGGTCCGCGGCGACGCCGCGCAGGGCGGCGAGCATCCGCGCGCCGACGTCGGCGGCGTGCTCCTGGAGCTTGTCCTCCTGCAGCACGTCGAGCACGGCGTGCGCGGCCGCCATCGACACGGGGTTGCCGCCGTAGGTGTTGAAGTACGGAAGGTGGTCGCCGAACGCGGCCAGCACGTCGGCCTGGGCGGCCACCGCGCTGACGGGGATGCCCGCGGCCATCGGCTTGCCGAGGGTCACGAGCTCGGGCACGACGCCGTGGCGGGCGAACCCCCACATCGCGTCTCCGGTACGGCCGAAGCCGGGCTGCACCTCGTCGGCGATGAACACCCCGCCGGCCCGGCGCACCACCTCGATGGCGGGCGCGAGGAAACCGGCGGCGCCGGCCGGGTCGGGGAACACGCCGTCGGACGAGAAGATCGAGTCGGCGAGGAACGCGGCCAGGCGCACGCCGTGCCGCTCCAGGTCGGCCACCTGCCGGGCGACCTGGTCGGCGAACCACCGGCCCAGGTCCTCGGCGGGGACGGGCGCCCGGTACGGGTCCGGGGCCGGGACCATGCGCATGTCGGGCGCCAGCTTCTGCGCCGAGCCGAGGGCGGGGGACAGCGCCGACACCAGCTCGGTGTTGCCGTGATAGGCCTCCGCGCTGACGATGACGCCGGTGCCGCCCGTGTACGCCCGCGCCACGCGGACGGCCAGGTCGTTGGCCTCCGAACCGGTGCAGAGGTACATGACCCGGTCGACCTCGTCCGGCATGGTGGCCAGCAGCGCCTCGGAGTAGCCGACTATCCGCTCGTGCAGGTACCGCGTGTGCGTGTTCAGCGCCGCGGCCTGCTCCGCGATCGCGGCAACGACCCGGGGGTGGGCGTGCCCCACCGAGGCCACGTTGTTGTAGACGTCGAGGTAGTCGTTGCCGTCGGCGTCGAAGACGTGGGCGCCGCTGCCCCGCACCAGGTGCACGGGCTCGCGGTAGAACAGGCGGTAGGCGGAGCCGAGCACGCCGGACCGGCGCTCCACCAGGCGTGCGGTCCGGGGCGGCAGGCCACCGGTGGGGTCACCGGGCCGGAAGGCGTTGGTGTCCATGATCGTCGACCGGGTAACCACGGGCAGTGCTCCTCACGCTCACGTCCCACCTCGGTCCCGGGTGGGATCCACGGCCGCCCGGCCGTCCGCGTGACGGTCCCAGCCTGGAGGCGGTGTGTATCGGCCGGCACAGCCTGGCGATGTCGGTCCGGTAACCGTTCGCCCCCCTGCGGGCCCGAGTTATTTCGCGCCGGTGACTTGCGTGAATTTCCCGTTGCGTCCCTTGTCTGACGCCGCCCGACGGCGCACCATGGCAGCGGCCGCCCGCCTCCGCTCCGTGCACCGACCCGCACCGAGGAGCATCGACATGCCCGCCACCGCCGCGGCACAGTCCACGTCCGGCCCGCAGCCACCCACCCCGCCGTCGGCGTCGCTCGCCGCGTTCGACGCGCTGGTCCCCGGGGACCCGGCGCCCGGCTGGCTCCGCGACGGCGTGGCCGCGTCCTGGCAGTTCGGGGCGCGCGGCGCCGACGTCGCCATGCGCCTCATCACCGTCTCGGAGAACGCGACCTTCCTCGTGACCGCCGACGGCGCGCCGGCCGCCGTCGTGCGGGTCGCCCGGCCCGGGTACCTCGCGGGGACCGCCGCGTTCGAGTCCGAGGTCGCCTGGGTGGCGGCGCTCGCCGCCGACGGCGTCTGCCAGGTGCCCGCCGCGCTGCGGACCGGGGACGGCACGTTCTGCGCGGCCCTCGCGGACGAGGCCGGCGCCGACTGGTGGTGCGTCGCTTATGGGTACGTCGCGGGACGGATCCTCGAGGACCTCTTCGCCGACGCCGAGCCCGGCGCGAACGCCGTCGACCCGACGTCGTACTACCGCGAGATCGGCGCGATCAACGCCCGCCTGCACGAGCACGCGCTCCGCTGGGCCGCGCCGGAGGGCTTCGAACGCCACTCGTGGGACGTCCAGGACATGCTCGGCCCGACGGCGCGCTGGGGACGCTGGGAGGACGCGGTCGACGGCGCCGACCGCGAGCTGCTGGACCGGGCCCAGGCCGCGGCGCTCGCGACCGTCGGGCAGGCGCCGCGCGACGCAGCGGCCTGGGGTCTGGTGCACGCGGACCTGCGGCCGTCGAACATCATGATCGACCCTTCGACAAGCTCAGGGCACGGCGGAGGGACATTGACCATCATCGACTTCGACGACTGCGGCCACACGTGGTTCCAGTACGACTTCGCGGCGGCGCTGAGCTTCCTCGAGCACACGCCCGAGGCGCCCACGATGGCCCTGGAATGGCTGGCGGGGTACACGTCGGTACGCCCGCTCGCGCGGGACGCCGTCGAGCTCGGGTGCGCGCTGTCCATGGTGCGGCGCCTGCAGATGCTCGGCTGGACCACCACCCACCGGGCCGACGCCCTGCCGCCCGAGCTCTGGGCGGAACAGGTGCCCGGCACGCTCGCCGTGGCGGAGTCCTACCTCCGCAACCCCACCTGGCTGCTCGACTGACCGTGACCGCATGGCGGGCCCCGGTTTCGGTGTCGCGCCGGGTGGGCAAGAATGTCGCGTCGCCGAGCGAAAGGACGTGCTCCAGCATGTCGCGGATCCTGCCCCGCTCCACCCCGCCGGCCGAGGGGGTCGACCCCGCAGCGGTGCGGCGCCTCGTCGACCACCTGGACGGGCTCGAGAACGTGCACAGCCTGCTGGTGCTGCGGCACGGCCGGGTGATCGCCGAGAGCTGGTGGCACCCGCACACCGCCGACCGCCCGCACACGATGTTCTCGGTGAGCAAGAGCTTCACGTCGACGGCGGTCGGGATCGCGATCCACGAGGGGCTCCTCACTCTCGACGACCACGTCGTCGACCTCCTGCCGGACGACGCCCCCGCTGAGCCGAGCGGGCACCTGCGCGCCATGCGCGTGCGCGACCTGCTGACCATGACGACCGGCCACAGCGCCTCGACCATGGAGGGCATCGACCGCACGATCTCGCTGCCGGGCGCCGGCTGGGCCCGCGCGATCCTGGCGCAGCCCGTGGAGCACGAGCCGGGCACACACTTCGTCTACAACACGGGCGCGACCTACCTGCTGTCGGCGATCCTGCACCGGCTCACGGGGGAGCGGCTGCTCGACTACCTGACGCCGCGCCTGCTGGCGCCGCTCGGCATCACGCACGCGGCGTGGGAGCAGGACCCGGACGGCATCGACACGGGCGGGTTCGGGCTGTCGATCACCACCGAGGAGATGGCGGCGTTCGGCCAGCTCTACCTGCAGGGCGGCGTCTGGGAGGGCGAGCAGCTCGTCCCCGCGGAGTGGGTGGCGGCGGCGACGGCGAAGCAGGTCCCGAACGGCCCGTCCGGCTGGCCCGAGTGGGAACAGGGCTACGGCTACCAGTTCTGGCAGTGCCGGCGCGGCGCCTACCGGGCCGACGGCGCGTTCGGGCAGTACATCGTGGTCTGGCCGGAGAAGGACCTGGTGATCGCCATCACGTCGGGCCTGTCGGACCTGCAGTCGGTGCTCGACGTGGTCTGGGACGCCCTGCTGCCCGACGACGTCTGGGTCGACCGGGTCGCCGGTCAGGTCGCCGCGGAGCCGGCAATCGACCGGGCCGACGCCGCGGTCCCGTTCGAGCCACGGCTGCCGACGCCGGCCGGCGCGGCGTCGAGCCCGATCGAGGCGGCGCTGGCGGGCGTGGTCTTCGAGCTCGAGCCGAACGAGCGCGACGTCAGCGCCCTCGCCCTGGGCCGCGACGCCTACGGCCGGACCGAGGTGGCCTTCACGATCGGCGGGCTGGACCACTTCGTGCGGTTCGGGCACGGGGAGTGGAGCCCGGGGACCTGCTCGCTCATCGGCAGCCCCGCCGACGTCGCGACGGCAGCGGCCTGGACCGACGAGTCGACGCTCCGCGGCCGGATGGTGTTCCTCGGCACGCCCTTCGAGTGGCGCCTGGAGCTGCGGTTCACCGGCGAGGAGGTGGCCGTGACGATCGACCGGAACGTCGCCTTCGGCGAGCGTGGCCTGCTCGACACGACGGGCAAGGCGCGCCGGGCCTGACGGTCACCCGCCGCGATAATGACGCAAATTCGGTACCATAGTGTGCATGATCGATCCGGCAGCAGTGCTTCGTGAGCGTATGAACGAGACCGGCCTGACCCAGGCCGACCTTGTGCGTTTGACCGGGATCGGCCGTTCCACGATCGCGCGCTATCTCACCGGTGAGAACACCCCGGCTGTCACGACCTGGTTCCGGCTGCTCTCGGCCCTCGGGCTGCAGGCTGACCTCAGCCCGAGCCCGGAGTGGTCTCTCGCCGAGCGGGTCGCCGAGATGTCCGCCAATGCCGCTGAGCTCGAGCTGCAGGCGGTGTACCCGGACCGGCAGCGGATCGTTCGCGACAACTTCCTGGCGATCGCCTCGTGACGAGGGCGCCGACGTCGTCCTGCACACATCCTGGATGCGGCAGAGGAACGACAGACCCGTCGGGCGTCTGTTGGCAGCACCGGTCGACCGGGACGAGTCTCGCGCTCGCCGCCGTCTACGGCGCCACGCCGGTCGAACCGGACGACGCCGCCCAGTTGGTGCCCGGCATCAAGGTCGGGACGCGTGCCGAGGTAGAAGCATTTGAGGAGCAGGGTGTGGCGCATGCGCTGATCGCCCACGTCCTGGACACCCAGGCGAACGGCGGTCCGGAATGGCTTCTCGACGACCTCCGGCTCCGTGCATTTCACGAGGCTGCATTCGGGCGGGTGTGGACGTGGGCCGGAAGGTACCGAGTGCGCGAGACGAACATCGGCGTCGTGCCGCACGAGATCGCGACGCAGACCCGGGCGCTCATGGACGACGCCCGAGCGTGGTGGGAGTACGAGACGTACCCGCTCGTCGAGCGGGTCGTTCGCCTGCACGCGCGGATCGGCGCCATCCATCCGTTCGTCAACGGAAACGGTCGTGTCGCGCGGCTCTATGCAGAACTGCTCCTCGCTGCATCGGGCGACCAGACCAGGCTGGGCTGGAGCCGACGTTCGGTGTCCGACGCCGTTGAACGCCGACGGCAGTACATCGACAGCCTGCGCCGCGCCGAGGCGACGGACGACTTCTCCGAGCTCGTCGCGTTCGCCGTCGCACCCTGACCTGCAGCGTCATCCCCTGGTCGTACGCAGGTTCATCCCCAGGACCGACGGATCGGGGCGGCCTGGCGCGCTAGTGTCCCGGACATGACACCAGACGGTGGTATCCGCACGCAGGGCGTGCGGCGTTCGTTCGGGCCGGTGCACGCCGTGGCCGACGTCGACCTGGTCGCCGAACCGGGCCGGGTCACCGCGCTCATCGGTCCAAACGGCTCGGGAAAGACGACGCTCCTGCTCATGCTCGCCGGGCTGCTGACGCCCGACGCGGGCAGCATCCGCGTCGCCGGGGCGGACCCGGTGACGCAGAACTACGTGGCGCGCTCGCGGACCGGCTGGATGCCGGACGTCTTCGGCACGTGGGACTCGCTGACGGCCCGGGAGGTGCTGACCACCGTCGCCGCGGCGTACCGGATGGACGCGGCAGCCGGCCGGGCCCGCGCGAGCGAGCTGCTGGAGCTCGTGCACCTGTCCGAGCTCGCCGACCAGCCCGCGCACGTCCTGTCCCGTGGCCAGAAGCAGCGGCTCGGCCTGGCCCGCGCCCTGGTGCACGACCCCGACGTCCTGCTCCTCGACGAGCCGGCCTCCGGCCTGGACCCCCGCTCCCGCGTGGACCTGCGCGTGCTCGTGCGCCGCCTCGCGGCCGAGGGCAAGACGATCCTGGTCTCCTCGCACGTGCTCACCGAGCTCGACGAGATGGCCGACGACGCGGTGTTCATCTCCCGCGGGCGCACGGTCGCCACCCAGTCCGTGGCCGACGGCGACCTGCCCCGCGAGTGGCGCCTGACCGGGCTGGACCCCGAGGCGCTCGCGGCCTGGCTCGACGACAACGGCCCGGCCTACCGCAAGGAGGCCGATGGCCCCGGCCTGCTCGTCGAGCTGACCGGCGACGCCGCCGCCGCGGCGCTGCTGCGGTCCGCGATCGAGGCCGGCATCGACGTGTCGAGCCTCGCCCCCGCGGGCGGCGTGCTGGAGCAGGTCTACCTGGCCCTCGAGGAGGAGCGACGATGAGCGTCGACGTGGAAGTCGTCCCGGCCACGCCGTCCGACGGCGGAGTGCCCGCCGGGCGCGGCACCTGGTCCCTGTCCTGGCACGGCCTGCGCACCGTCGCGGTGCTGGAGCTGCGCCAGCGCGTGCGGTCCACGCGGTGGAGGACCGCGCTGATCGTCTGGTTCCTGATGGTCGGCCTGATCACCCTGCTGACCACCGGCGCGTTCAGCATCCTCGCGGGCGACCAGTCCGCCCCTGACGCGTCGTACGGCGGCACGGTCTACAGCATCGTCGTCGGCTTCGTGCTGTTCCTCGGGCTGCTGGTGGCGCCGACCCTGTCGTCGGGCGCGATCAACGGCGACCGGAACGCGGGCACGCTCGCGACGCTGCAGGTCACGCTGCTGTCGCCGGCCGAGATCGTGCTCGGCAAGCTCGCCGCGGCCTGGATCGCGGCGCTCGCGTTCCTCGTGGCGAGCATCCCGTTCCTGGTGTGGGCGCTGGTCGGCGGCGGCGTGAACTGGCTCGCGCTGCTCACCACGGTGCTCATGCTGGCGCTGGTGCTCGGCGTGGTGTGCGCCATCGGCCTGGGCTTCTCGGCGCTGGTCGGCAAGACGTCGGGGTCGGCGGTGCTGACCTACCTGACCATCGGTGCGATCAGCGCGGTCCTGCCGATCCTGTTCGGCCTGCTCGTGCCCGTGACGACCACAACGGAGAGCGTGCGCGTGTGGGACGTCGAGCCCGGGTACACCTGGGAGGAGACCACGGCGCCCGAGTGCCAGTGGCAGACCCGGGAGGTCGACGTGTGGCACAGCGAGCGCACCTGGTGGCTGCTCGCCCCGAACCCGTTCGTGGTGGTGGCCGACGCGCAGCCGCTGAACGGCGACCCGGAGTCGCTCGCCGACGACGGCAACATGCTCGCGATGCTGCAGTACGGGGTGCGGTACGCCCGGACCGGCAACGACGGGCCGCAGGACTGGTGCAGCGGGTACGTGATGGACGGCAACACCGTCTCGACCGACTCCCCGGTGGAGCCGGTGCAGGTCACCGACCAGCTCGTGTGGCCGTGGGGGCTCGGTTTCGACCTCCTGCTCGGCGCGGCCGGCGTCGTCATCGCGGTGAACCGCCTGCGGGTCCCGACGGGGGAGCTCCCGAAGGGCACCCGGGTCGCCTGACGCGGCACGCTGGTCGAGCGTGTCGAGACCTGGTCTCGACACGCTCGACCAGCAGGCTCA
>NZ_JBHUUX010000031.1:0-65640 GCF_042670845.1 Promicromonospora sp. NPDC057138
GTGTATAAGAGACAGCCCTGGTGGCATCAGGGAGAGCCGGACAGGCGCTCTACTTCGCGGCTCCAGGCGGTCAGTTCCCCTTGAGGAAGTCGTGCATCACCGGGCCGGCCGTCGTCGAGCCGAGCTCGCCCTCCTCGATGAACACGACCGCCGCCAGGTCGTCCGCGATGGCGACCATCCAGACGTGCGCCTTGGTCCCGTCGCCGAACTGGGCGGTGCCGGTCTTCGCGCCGACGATCCCCGGCACGTCCTGCAGCACCTGGGCCGAACCCTCCTGCACCACGCCGCCCATCAGGTCGCGCAGCGTGGCCGCCTCGTCAGCGGTCAGGTCGCCCTGCGGCGTCTCGGCCGCGTCCGTCTCGGACGGCTTCACCAGCCACGGGGACACGGTGTGGCCCGCCGAGACGCTGGCCCCGACGGTGGCCATCGCCAGCGGCGTGGCCAGCACCTGACCCTGCCCGATCATCGACGCGGCGTGCTCCGTGCCCGACGAGTCCGCGGGCACGTCGCCCATCGTGCCCGCCGCGCCGAAGGACGTGAGCTCGACGCCCAGGCCGAGCGACGCCGCGGCGTCGTGCAGCTGCTGCTGCGTGATCGCCGTGTGCTGCGCGATGAACGCGGTGTTGCACGAGTTCGCGAACACGGTCCGGAACGGCACGGCGTCGCCCAGCGCGGACGCCGGATACCCGGGCACGTTCTGGAACTCCCGGCCCTCGACGTTGATGGTCGGCGTGCAGGGCAGCGTCGAGTCCGGGGTGGTACCGGCGCGGAGCATCGCGAGGGACGTCGCGATCTTGAACGTGGATCCCGGCGGGTACTGGCCCAGAGTTGCCGTGCTGTACCCCTCGGATCCCGGTCCGGACGCCGCCGCGAGCACCTCGCCGGTCGACGGCTTGATCGCGACGATGGCGCTCGCCAGGTCGGTGATGTCGGCCAGCGCGGCCTCGGCGCGGAGCTGCGTCGCCGGGTCCAGCGTGATCTCCAGCGGCTTGCCGTCCTTCTTGTCGATGGTGAACGCCTCGCGCCCCTCGCCGCCCTTGACCGGCTCGATGGTCACCGCCAGCCCGGGCACGCCGCGCAGCTGCTCGTCGTAGGCGGCCTGCAGACCGGAGACGCCCACCATGTCGCCGGGCTTGATCTTGCCCTTCGACTCCTCGACGATCTCCGCCGTGGCCTCGCCGACCGAGCCGAGCACACCCTTCGCGAAGTCGCGGCTCGGTGCCAGCGGCAGCTCGTCCGGGATCCCGACGACGCCGTCGATCGCCATCGCAGCGTCGAAGTCGTACTCCGGGTCGTTCTCGCGGATCGTGATGACGTCGATGAACGCCTTGTCGCCCGCGGCCTGGACCTGTGCGGCGATGTCGTCGGTGGTCGCCTTGTCGAAGCCCAGCACCCTCCCGAGCTTGGGCGTGGCGGTGTCCCAGCCCGGGCGGGTCTTGTCGATACCCACGCGGTGCACGGGCGTCATGCCCACTATCGTCTCGCCGCTCGTCGTGACGATCTCGCCGCGCGCCGGCTCGGTGCGCTCGACGGCGAGCCGCTCGCCCGGCTCCAGGCCCGGCACCAGCACGCCGGTGTTCCAGGTGGCCTGCCAGTCGCCGGCCTCGCCGTCCGACGCGCCCGGGTAGGTGAGCTGTGCGACGGTCTCGTACTCCCAGGCGATCTTCTTCTCGACGGGCCAGGTCCAGGCCAACGTCGCGGTGGCGGTCGCGGTGCCGTCGTCGCCCTCCTTGACCGGCGTGACGCTCTTGACCTCGACGGTCCCGGCATCCTCGCCGACGGCGGCCACGAGCTGCTCGAACACCTGGGCGTACTGCTCGTCCGGCGACGCCGACGTGTCCAGGACGAGCGGGAAGTCCTCCGGCGTCCCCGCCTGGAGCGCTGCCGCGAGCTCCTCGGCGGCAGGCTCGGCGGCGGGAATCGGCGGCGGGCGGAGCAGGAACCACAGCCCGGCGCCGGCCGCCGCCAGCAGGACCACCACGGCGATGATGATCAGCGCCAGGCGGCCCTTGCGCCGGGGCGCCGGACCGACGGGCGGCGGCCCACCCGCCGGCGGTAGCGCCGCATACCCGCCTGCCCCCGTGGGCGGAGCCGTCGCATACCCACCTGGCGGAGGCGGAACCGGTGCATGACCATCCGCTGGCGGGTGAGGTGAGGAGTATCCGCTCATGCCCAGGAGCCTAGGGGTCGGGTCATGATCGGCACGTGTTTTCTCCTGGGTGAAATAGGGCGGGTCTGGACGAAATGGGGCGGGGCCGCCGAACCCCCTGGATCTGCGGCCCCGCCCGTCCGACGTCATGCGTCGGGATACCGCCAGCGGTCCCGAGGACGCGTGGCGAGCTCGAGGTACGAGATGGTCGGCGCCGCCCGGCCGGCGGCACGCATCTGGTGCTCGCGCCGGTTGAGCAGCTCCATGCGCCGCAGGTCACGCTCGATCGCGGCGACATCGCTGCCGGTGATCGCTGCTGTGCTGGTCGTCATGGCCGGTCCTCGTTCCCTGGCTCCTCTGGCGGACGCCCTCCGCAGAGGAGGACGTGCCGGGAGGATGTTTCGTTGGGAGGGAGGCGCGGAACCAGGATTCGTGACCGCGGCGACAATCTGCACCCGGTCGCGGGTCAGCCGGTCGCTGCGGCCCGTTCGGCCAGGAATGCCCGCAGGGCCGGGTCCGTGGTGAGCGACCGAGCCTTGTCGTAGGCGGCGCGGGCGGCATCGGCCGCGCCGGCCTCGGCCAGGAGGTGCGCCCGGGTGGCCCACAGCGGCTGGAACCGGCCCGACGCCGGGTCCGACGCCGCCACCTCGTCCAGCTCGGCGAGCCCGGCCTCCGTGCCCTCGGCCCGGGCGAGCACCGCGGCGAGCGCGACCCGCCCGCCGAGCGTCGGGGCGACGCGTAGCAGCGCCCGGTGCAGCGTGAGCAGCGCGGGCCAGTCGGTGCGCCCGGTCCGAGCCCGCGCGCAGTGCACGGACTGGACTGCGGCCTCGAGGCGGAACCTGCCGGGCGGCTCGGCGGGCCGGCCGTCGGGCCCGGCGAGCGCGCGTCGGAGCAGCACCTCGCCGCGCTCGATCAGCGCTGTGTCCCAGCGGGCGACGTCCTGCTCGTCGAGGGGGACGAAGGCGCCGTCGACCTCGCGCGCGTCCGCACGCGCGACGGAGAAGCAGAGCAGGGCGGCGAGCCCGAGCACCTCGGGCTCCGGCAGCAGGTGTGCCAGCAGCAGGGCGAGGGTGAGCGCGTCGCCGGTGAGCGATCCGCGGATCTCCGGCGCGGCGCCCCGCCAGTCGATCGCGTACGCGCCGTACACCGCCTCCAGCACGGGTGGCAGCCGGTCGGGCGCCTCGTCGCGGCCCGGGATCCGGAACGGGATGCGCGCGTCGCGGATGCGGCGCTTGGCCCGGACCAGGCGCTGCGCCATCGTGGGCGCGGGCACGGCGAACGCCGCGGCGATGTCGCGGGCCTCGACGCCGAGCACGGTCTGCAGCATGAGCGGCGTGCGGATGCCGGCCTCGATCGCGGGGTGGGCGCAGACGAACATGAGCTCCAGCCGGCGGTCCCCGATGGCGTCGGGGTCGGGCTCCTCGGGCAGGACGGCGGGTTCCGGGCCGGCGTCGGGCGGCGCCGTGGTGCGGTAGGCGGTGGAGCGGTACAGGTCGCGCAGCCGGTTGCGGGCGACGGTGAGGAGCCAGCCGTCGGGGTTGTGCGGCACCCCGTCGTCGGGCCAGTGCCGCAGGGCACGCTCGAAGGCCTCGGCGAGGGCGTCCTCGGCGCGCTGGATGTCGCCGTCGCGCGCCGCGAGCAGCGCCAGCAGGCGGCCGTACGACGTGCGGGCCGCCGCTTCGGCGGCGGCCCGCACGTCCGCGCGGTCGGTCAGCGCGTCCACGCGCCGTTCTCGAAGTGGGTGGCCGACGGGCGCACCTCCACGGTGCCCCACTGGACCGACGGCGCCTTCTGCGCCCAGGCGAGCGCGGCGTCGAGGTCCGGAACGTCGAGCACGAACGTGCCGCCCAGCTGCTCCTTCGTGTCGGCGAACGGTCCGTCCTGGACGCGCAGCTCGCCGTCGCGCACGGCGACCGTGGTGCTGGCCGTCGACGGCTGCAGCACCTCCGCCGAGATGAGCACCCCGGCCTGGTCGAGCGCCGTGGCGTAGGCGTAGAACTCGCGCTGGCCCTCCTCCCAGCCGCCTGTGGGGAGGTCCTCCGGCGTCATCTCCGGGTAGTGCAGCAGGATGGTGTATCGCATGGTTCTGTCCTCCGGTCGGTGTCTGTCTGACACCGGGGTGACGATCTCAGCGGCGCCCGATCGACAGGTCCGCGGATCTCGCCGGGCATGGCTCGGGCCGGGGCGACCCCCTGGTGCGCCCCGGCTCGTCCCCCTTTGTCCGGTCGGTGTGTCAGGCGGTCGGCGCCGCCTTCACCACCGGGCCCCACGCCAGCGGGTCGAGCGTGCGGGCATCGTCGTCCGCATTCCCGGCCCACTGGCGTGCGTCGGCGATGGTCGCTTCGAGCAGGTTGCGGAGGCGGGCGTCGACGTCGGGCACGAAGGCTTCGGAGATGCCCTGCACCGCCGTCGAGACCACGCTCGGTGCGGCGTCACGCACGAACCGCTTGGGCCGCACGCTGGTGCCGGCGCAGAACCGCTCGGCCCAGGCCGCCGTCTTCGGCACTGCCGCGAGCGCGTCCTTGCTCTCCGGCGCGAGGGTCCCTGCCGGGCGGTCCTCCAGGACGTCGAGCATGCGCTCGGAGCCGAGGATCGCGACGGCCAGCGTCTGCTGCCGGTCGGCGGGCGAGATCGGCAGCGCCGTCTGCGCGGCGCGCAGCGCGATCCGCACGTCCCAGCGCGGGTCGGTGCTGGTCAGGCCGATGACCGACGGGATGAGTGGCGCGAGCTGCGGGCGGGCGTGGTCCGCCGTGAGGTCGTTCACCGCACGGGCCAGCATCGCGACCAGCGGGTGCGTACAGACGGGGTGGTCGCTCCACTTCTCGCCTGCGAGGAAGGATGCGAGCTCCATGAAGCACGCGCCCTTCTTCGGATTGCGGTGCTTCCCACGACCGAGCATGGGCAAGATGTCGTACGTTCCAGCTTCGGTTCCGGTCACGATTCCACCCCCGAATTGGGTCCGCTACTAGGTCCAGTGTGCGTCTGGTGTGACGTAGATCGCAATAGTGACGCTGTGAACTGCCTGAATCTCGCCCGTCCGGCGGTTCTCCGGACCGTCCGAGGGGCGTAGCGGGCACCTCAGACCACCTCAGGCCGGCTCCCGGGTACCTCAGACGCGGGTCTGAGGTACCCGGGCCGCCAGGACTGCCCGATCGCCCGATCCGGGGGCCCGGACCTCAGGACGAGTGTCTTCCTCATCAGCCGGACGGGCACACGGCCCGCCGGGGACATCCGGAGGAATCATGTCGCTGTGGGGACCCGCGCTCGACGCGGAGATCGAGTACCGCCAGTCCGAGGCCAGGAAGGCCTGGGGTGGCAAGCGGACGAGCCGGTCGGACCGTACGGACCGCACCGCTCGTCACGAGAAGTCCCGGGAGAAGCCGCACGAGAAGCACGCCGGGCGGCCGAGCCGCACGGAGCAGATCGGGAAGGGCATCGCGGGCATGCGCCCGGCGAGCAGCCCTCGCCACGGCCTGTTCGCGTGACCCCGATGGGTGCCGGGGCGGTAAAGGCCGGGGGGATTGTCAGTGAGCGGTGGCACGATGTGGAGGTGCGACGGTCAACGGCAATCCCCCTGGTCTCCCGGCAGGAGCAGGTAGCTTCTCTCCTGCTTGCAGTGGGGCGCGCCTCGGCGGGCCGTCCAGGCTTCGTGCTCGTGGGTGGCGACGCCGGCGTGGGCAAGACGCGTCTGATCAGCCACGTCGCCCAGGCGGCGGAGCAGGCGGGGGCGAGCGCCGTCGTCGTGCACTGTGTGGACCTGGGGCAGGTGGGCATCCCGTACCTGCCGTTCACCGAGGCGCTGACCCAGCTCCAGGCCGGTGCCGCGGGGCCGGAGGCCGCCGCGCGGGTCACCGAGCTGGTGGCGGACCGGCCGGCGCTGTGGCGGCTCCTGGAGCCCGGCGGGGCGGGCGATGCCGAACACGACGAGCGGCTCCAGCTCTTCGAGGGGATCGGACGCAGCCTCGCGCTCTCCGGCGTGCCCGAGCGGCCGCTCGTGCTCGTGATCGAGGACGCGCACTGGGCCGACGCGTCGACGCGCGACGTGCTGCGGTTTCTCGCGGCCCGCGCCCGCTCCGAGAACGTCCTGGTCGTGGTGACCTACCGATCGGACGACGTCGACCGGCGCCATCCGCTGCGCCCGCTGCTCGCCGAGCTGTCTCGGCTCGAGCACGTCGAACGAATGGACCTGCAGCCCTTCGACGAGGACGAGCTGCGCGAGTTCACCACTGCCCTGGCCGGCCGGCCGCTCGCGCCCGCGGGTTTCGCCGAGGTGCTCGACCGGTCCGAGGGCAACGCATTCTTCGCCGAGGAGCTCGTGGACGCCGGGCCCGACTCGGTCAGCCTGCCCTGGACGCTCACCGAGGTGCTCCGCACCCGGCTCGAACGGCTGGACCCCGAGGTGCAGCAGGTGCTGCGCATCGCGTCGGTCGCCGGACGCCGGGTCCGTGAGGAGCTGCTCCGCGCCGCGGCCGCGCGGTCGGGCGCCCTGGACGTCGACGCCGCGCTGCGCGAGGCCGTGACCGCGCAGGTCCTCGTCGTGTCGGGCACGCACCTGGAGTTCCGGCACGCGCTGCTCGCCGAGGCCCTGTACGCCGACCTCCTGCCGGGCGAACGGTCCGCGGTCCACCGCGCCTACCTCGCGGTGATCGAGCAGGAGGGGCCCGACGGCCTGCCGATCGGCAGCGCTGCCGAGCGCGCCCACCACGCCTTCGAGGGCCACGACCTGCCCGCGGCGCTGAGCGCCTCACGCGACGCCGCCCTGCGGGCCCGCCAGCTCCTCGCCCCCGAGGAGGAGCTGCGGCACTGGGAGCAGGTGCTGGCCCTCTGGGAGTCCGTGCCGGACGCCGCGGAGCGGACCGGCCGCGACCGGGTCGACGTCGCGCTCCTGGCGGGTGAGGCGGCTGCGCGGGCGGGCGATCCGATGCGCGCGGTCAAGCTGACCCGGCGCGCGGTCGACGGCGTGGCGGACCCCGTGCGGCGAGCCGGCCTGCAGCACGTGCTCGTGCACCGGTACCTCGACCTGCCGGACTGGGACGAGGTGCCCGGCCGGATCGAGGCCGCCGTGGCGGACCTGCGCGCCGCGCTCGAGGTGCTGCCGGAGCGCAGCCCGGACCGGATCTGGACGAACGCGCTGCTGGCCCGGGTCACGATGATCATCGACCAGGACGACGACGCCCGCGAGCACGCCGCCTGCGCCATCGAGGAGGCGCGGGAGACCGGGCAGTCGGGCGCCCTCGCCGACGCCCTGTCCACCCTCGCCGTGCTCGACGTCGCCGACGCCGACCGGGCCGCGGCGCTCCTCGACGAGGCGCGCACCGCCGCCGCGGACGCCGGTGACGTGCTCACCGAGATGCGCGCGCTCTACAACGCCACCTCCAACCGCTTCTACGCGGGCGACCTCGCCACCGCCGAGGAGCGGGTGGGGCTCGCGCTCGCCCGGGCCGAGGAGCTGGGCCTCTCATGGAGCGCGCACACCGTCAACCTGCGGATCCTGCAGGAGATCATGCTCTACTTCCGCGGCGACCTGACGCCCCGGCCGACCGCAGGCGTCCCCGCGACGTCCAAGCAGGTCATGGACGCGACCCGGATGTACGCGGCGGTCGCCCGCGGCGACGACGACGTGATCGCCCGCGGCGAGGCCCTGTTCGACCACTGGAAGAGCGACGCGATGATCGCGCTCCTCGGCGGCGGCTGCCTCGTCGACGCCCTCACCTGGGCCGGGAGGTACGACGACGCGGCGGCACTGGCGGAGCGGATCACCAACCACCTCGGCGAGGTGTGGTCCGAGCTGTTCCTCGCCCGGATCTGGCTGTCCGCGCTGGCGATCGCGGCGCTGGCCGACGCCGCCGAGGCGGACCGGTCCGCCGGACGCGTCGGCGCCCCCGGCTCGGCCGCCGCCACCGCTGTCGAGGTCCGCGCGGCCGAGCGGCTGGACCGCGGCGACTCACTCCTGGCAACGGCCCGGGAGACCGCCCAGCGGGGACGCCCGCGCGGGGGCAAGCTCGGGCCGGAAGGACGGGCCTGGCTGCAGCGGGCCGCCGCGGAGAACGCCCGCCTGCACGCCGTCGTGGGGAACACCCCGGGACCGGCGGGCACCGAGGGCGGCGAGCCGACGTCGGGTGCGCTCTGGCGGGAGGCCGCCACCGCCTGGCAGGACACGGTGAACGCCTTCGACTTCGGGTACCGCTACGAGGTGGCGCGCTCGCGCTATCGCTGGGCCGAGGCCCTGCTCGGCGCCGGCGAGCGCGAGGCGGCGGAGGTCGAGGCGTCCGAGGCGCTCTCGGAGGCGGAGGGCATGGGCGCGAAGCCCCTGACCGACGCCGTCCGTGCCCTGGCACGCCGGGCCCGGCTCGACCTGCCCGGAGTACGCCGCGCGACGGCGTCGACCCTCACCGAACGCGAGGAGGAGGTGCTCGGCCTGGTGGCGCAGGGGCTGTCGAACCGGCAGATCGGCGAGCGCCTGTTCATCTCCACCAAGACGGTGAGCGTGCACGTCTCCAACCTGCTGGCCAAGCTCGGCGCGTCGGGACGCGCCGAGGCGGTGAGCCTCGCGCACCAGCGCGGCCTGCTCGAGGTGTGACGGCGAGTGCCAGAGACTACCTGCACCGCGCAAAAGGGACACATCCGGTACATCTGTCGCGCACACGCCCTTCTCTGGCAATACTGAGAAGATGCCGACGGACCTCCAGGCGTTGCGAGACCTCGAGCACGTCGGTCTCGGTTCACCCACTGCGGACGAGGCCTTTGACCGGTTCGCTCGCCTGGTTCGGCGGCACCTGCGGGTGCCCGCCGCCGTCGTCTACTTCGTGGTCCGCGAAGGGCAGGTGCTCGCCGGCGCGTCGGGGATGCCGGAGCCCATGCAGTCCAACCGGCTGCTGCAGCATCCCGGCACGCTCACGAACCTCATCACCGCTCGCGGCGAGCCGGTCGTGACGTCGGACGCCCGCGAGGACCCCGTGCTGCGGGACAGCTATCTCGTGCGCGAGATGGGCCTGGTCGCGCTCGCCGGCTATCCCGTGTTCGACCTCCGCGGGCGCGCCGTCGGCGCGCTCTGCGCGGTGGTGGACGAGCCGCGCGAGTGGTCCGAGGACGACCTGGACGCCCTGGCTGACCTCGCCGCCGCCTGTACCGCGGAGCTGCGGCTGCGCGCCGAGCGCGAGCGCGCGCGGCGTATCCAGGAGACCGCGGTCCGGGCCAACCGCCGAAGCCGGTTCCTGCTGTCCCTGAGCGAGGCGTTCGCCAACGCGAACACGTTGGACCAGGTCGAAGAGGTCATCATCGAGGTCGGCACCGCGGGCATCGGCGCGCGATACTGCGCGTTCGCCGTGGCCGACGCCGACGGCCGGGGCATCACCTACCGGTCCCTCGTCCACGCGGAGCCGCAGTTCCCCCAGCGGCTCCGGCAGGCCAAGCTGGACGAGCAGCGGCCGCTGGCCGAGGCCGCGCGGACCGGCCGGCCCCTGTTCTTCCGGACGGGCGACGAGATGTTCTCGGAGTACCCCGAGGTCAAGGACCTGTGCGCCCCAGAGGTCGGCGCCCGGGCGTTCCTCCCCGTCGTGACGGCCGGTGCCGTCGTCGCGGTCATCGCGCTGTCGTGGGACCACGGCCGGGGACCGGACAAGGACTCGTACGCGCTCCAGACCGGCCTCGCGCACTACACGGGACACGCCCTCGAACGCGCGCGTCTCCTGGAGGAGCGCCGCGAGTCCGCGAAGACGCTGCAGCGGGCGATGCTCAGCCGCCTGCCCGAGGTACCGCACCTCGACATGGCGGCCACCTACTCGCCGGCCACGCGCTCCGACCAGATCGGCGGCGACTGGTACGACGCCGTGGCGGTCGACGACGACGTGACCATGTTCATGATCGGCGACGTGACCGGCCACGACATGCGCGCCGCGGCGAAGATGGGCCAGCTCCGGTCGCTCCTGCGCGCGTTCGCGTGGAGCCACGACGAGTCGCCGTCGGCGCTGCTGTCGCTGCTGGACAAGGCCAACTCGGGCCTGGGGCTGCTCGCCAGCGGGACCGCCGTCGTGGCCCGGCTGGAGCGGATCCCCGGTGCCTACCAGCTGACCTGGTCCACCGCTGGTCATCCGCCGCCCCTGGTGCTCCGGGAGGACGGGAACGTGGAGCGCCTCGCGGTGCTGCCGGACATGATGCTGGGCGTGCGCCCGACGTCGAAGCGCACCGACCACGTCACCACGCTGTTCCCCGGCGACACCCTCCTGCTCTACACGGACGGGCTCGCCGAGCAGCGCGGCACCACGCCGGACCAGTGGCTGAACCGCCTGCAGAAGACGCTCGGCGCGCTCGGCGACACCGCCACCGCGGCGCTGCCGGTCACTCTGGTGCGCCGCCTCGCCTCGGACGACCAGCGGGACGACGTGGCCGTGCTCGCCGTCCGGGTGCGGGCGGCGGCGCCGTCGGGCCCGCCGTCGCTCGGGCGTCCCGCGACGGCGGAACGCAAGCTCGCCCCGTCGCTGTGCGACGTCGGGCCTGCCCGCATCTGGGTCGACGACGTGCTGGAGAGCTGCGGCGTGCCGATGCCGCTGCGCCGCACGGTGATGCTGCTGACCTCGGAGGTGCTGACGAACGCCGTCGACCACGGGCAGGCACCGTTCACCGCCACCGTCGAGGTGGACACGAACCGGCTGCGGGTCGGCGTGCGCGACTCGTCGACCGTGCAGCCCGAGCTGCGCGACCCCACGGTCACCGAGTTCGGCGGGCGCGGCGTGCAGTTCCTCGAGCGGCTCGCGTCCCGCTGGGGCGTGGACCGGCACGGCGAGCCTCCGGCGGCGCAGCGCCCCGGGGGCCCCCGGGTGAACCGGCGGACCGGCAAGACCGTCTGGTTCGAGCTCGACCTGACGTGACTCGGCTGTCATCACCGCGCGGGGTGAACTTCGACAAGCTCCTTCGGTCAGGGTCGAATCCCGACGAGCGTTGTCAGTGGTCCCGCGTACGGTGTGATGCATGGCACAGACAGCGTCACATCCTAGGCAAAGCACTGGTGAGGACCTGGCCGCGGACGAACTCTCGGCACAGCTCGAGGTCTACCGCCGCGAGCTCACCGGATACTGCTACCGGCTGCTGGGCGGCGCGTTCGACGCCGACGACGCGGTGCAGGAGACCCTCCTGCGCGCGTGGCGGTCGTACGGGCGGTTCGAGGGCCGCTCCTCGCTGCGCACCTGGCTGTACCGGATCGCCACCAACGTGTGCTTCGACCAGCTGGGTTCCAGCCGGGCCAAGCGCGAGCGGCCCATGGGCCTCGGCGCCTCCGTCGACCCGGTCGAGGAGAGCCTCGCGACGGTGCTGCCCGAGTACGCATGGGTGGAGCCGGTCCCGACCGAGCACGTGCTGCCCGGCGCGAGCGACCCCGCGGACACTGCCGTCGCGCGGGAGTCGGTGCGGCTCGCGTTCGTCGCGGCCCTGCAGCACCTGCCGGCCAAGCAGCGCGCGGTGCTCATCCTGCGCGAGGTGCTGCGGTGGCCCGCGACGGAGGTCGCCACGCTGCTCGACACCTCGGTGGCCTCGGTGAACAGCGCGCTCCAGCGGGCACGGGCCACCCTGGCCGACAAGGCGCCGGACCGGTCCGGTGCCTCGGGTTCGCCGGCGCCGGCGTCGGCGGACGAGTCGAAGCTGCTGGAGCGGTACGTCGAGGCGTTCGAGCGCTACGACATGGCGGCGCTGGCCAACCTGCTCCGCGAGGACGCGGTGATGAACATGCCGCCGTACGCGATGTGGCTGGAGGGCATCGAGAACATCCAGGCGTGGCTGGTCGGGCCCGGCAGCGCGTGCGAGGGCTCGCGGTGCGTGCCGATCCACGTCAACGGCACGCCGGGGTTCGCGCAGTACAAGCAGGACCCGAAGGGCGGTCACTACCCCTGGGGCGTCGTGGTGCTGGAGAACGACGGCACGCACATCACCGGCATCACGACCTTCCTCGATACGGAGAAGTGGTTCCCCCGATTCGGCCTGCCGGGCCACCTCGACTAGGCGTTTGGCCATACCCTCACAAGGGTGACTGTGCGATCCGTGGTGGTCGGCGTGGACCACAAGCACCCGGAACTGGCTCGGCGGGCAGCGTCGCTCGTCCAGTCGCTGGGTGGAAGCCTGATCGAGCTCGTATGTGTGTGGGTCGACGAGACCGCCGTCTCGGACTCACGAGGATTCACCGTGTCGGTGGACCCGGACATTGCCGTGTCCTCCGACGCGTACGGCGCCGACGTCCTGGCCGGGCTGAACCGGGCCATGGCCGACGTCGGGCTGCCGTGGAGCGCCCTGCGTGGCGCCGGTGATCCCGCGGCCGAGCTGGGCCGCGTGGCCGACGAGGTGGAGGCCGCGATGATCGTCGTCGGTGCCCGGCGCTCCGGCCTGCGCGGCTGGACCACGAACCTCGTGAGCGGGACCGTCGCCGGCCGGCTCATCCACAACCAGTCGCGGCCCGTGGTGGTCCTCCCCGAGACGACGTCGGAGCCGTGAGCGATAGGTTCGTCCACAACCTGTCGAGCACTCACGAGGGGGCACGCCGCGTGACACGAGCACCGCACCGCGACTGGCGGTACGTCGGGCTGGTCGCGCTCGGCGGAGCCGCAGGCTCGGTTGCCCGGTACCTGCTGGGCGGCTGGGCGGGGGTGCTCCTGACGCCGCTGACCGTCCTTTTCCCGAGCGCGGCCGAGACGGTGCTCCGGTTCCCGATCGGGACGCTCGTGGTCAACGTGGTCGGCGCGCTCGCCCTGGGATACCTCCTGGAGGCCCTCGCCCGCCGCGGCCGTGAGACCGTACGACGCCGCAAGATCCGCATCGGCATCGGCACCGGCGTGCTCGGCGGGTTCACCACCTACTCGGCGTTGGCCCTGGAGACGCAGCGGCTGCTCGCCGACCGGCTCGGCTGGCTCGCCCTGCTCTACGTGGTGCTCACCATCGCGGGCGGAACCGCTGCCTGCCTCGGCGGGATCGGGATCGCGGCCCGTGCCGACCGACGGCGAAAGCGCAGGTGACATCTATGATCGAGCTGCTCGTGGTGGCCGTCGGCGGTGGCGTGGGCGCCGCTGCCCGCTTCATGGTCGACGGCGAGATCCGCGCCCGCCACAACGGCGGGTTCCCGTGGGGCACGTTCGTGGTGAACGTGTCCGGCTCGTTCTTCATCGGCCTGTTCTCGACGCTGTTCTTCACGCTCGTCCACCTCGGTGTGCCGCACAGCACGGCCTGGCTGCTGCAGGGCGCCCTCACGACCGGCCTGTGCGGCGGATACACCACGTTTTCCACAAGCACTGTGGAATCCGTGCGCCTGGCCCAGTCCGGCCGGATGCGGCTCGCTCTGGCGAACTCTCTGGGCACGCTGATGGTCACGGTCACGGCGGCCGGGCTGGGCATCGGGCTGGGCCTGACGGTGGGCGGACTGTTCGGCTGACCCGGCCCGTAGCGCCGCCTCAGATCGCCGTCATCGATGCGCCCTCGGCGCTGTTCCTCACACCGGCCCCTCGCCGGGGCCAAACACACCGAGGAAGAGCTCGGCCAGCGACGTCCACTCCTTGAGCGGCCGATCGCCGACAAAGCGCGCCGCTTCCTCCGGCGTCCGGTTCACCAGCGCGATGTCGACGACGAACCGGCCGTCGCGCTCCCGCCAGACGACTGCCGCGTTCGTCCGCCGGCTCGATCCGTTGATCCCGGCCCAGAGCTCGTTCTCCGGCTTCTGCACTCGCTCGATCAACGGGTAGTCAGTGGTGTGTTCCCAGCTCGACCACGCGTGGCTCAGCGCACGCTCGAGATCCGCCTTCGTCGAGGTGACTCGCGTTTCACCGATTGCTGCCAGGCCAAGGCCGAGGCCCTCGATGACCTCGGTCACCTGCTGTGCTTTGCTCGCCATGTTCGGACACTACGGGCACACCCGCCCGGAACAGGGCTTTGGGCGGCATTTCTCCCCGAGCGAGTCCCGCATTGCGCCCCGCGGCGGGCTCCACTGCCCTGAACGCACGCGTGTCAGTGGGTCGTGGCAGGCTTCCCTGCATGAGCCTCATGCTCCTCGACACCGCCTCGCTGTACTTCCGCGCGTTCTTCGGCGTCCCCGACTCGCTGCGGGCGCCCAGCGGCATGCCGGTCAACGCCGTCCGCGGCCTGCTGGACACCATCGCGTGGCTCGTCACGACGCACGGTCCCGACCGCATGGTCGCGTGCTGGGACGACGACTGGCGCCCCGCCTTCCGCGTCGAGGCCATCCCCAGCTACAAGGCGCACCGCGTCGCGCAGGAGGTGCCGGGAACCACCGGCATCGAGGAGGTTCCGGAGGCGCTGCTCGCGCAGGTCCCGGTCATCGTGGACCTGCTCGCGGCGCTCGGCATCGCGCGCGTGGGCGTGCCCGGCTACGAGGCGGACGACGTCATCGGCACCCTGACCACCCGCGCCGTCGCTCAGGGCGCCGGTCCGGTGGACATCGTCACGGGCGACCGCGACCTGTTCCAGCTGGTCGACGACGCCGCCGGCGTCCGCGTGCTGTACCCCGCGCGCGGCATCCGCGACCCCGACGTCGTGAACGAGAAGCGGCTGGCCGAGAAGTACGGGGTCGCCTCGGGCCAGGCCTACGCCGACATGGCGACGCTCCGCGGCGACCCGAGCGACGGCCTGCCGGGGGTGCCCGGCGTCGGCGAGAAGACGGCGGCCAAGCTGCTCGCCCAGTACGGCACGCTGGCCGGGATCATCGCGGCCCGGGACGCCGGCGACCCGGGACTGACCCCGACGCAGCGACGGCGCCTGCAGGAAGCCGATGCCTACCTGCGGGTCGCGCCGGTCGTGGTGCAGGTCGCGCGCGACGCTCCGCTGCCGGCCTTCGAACTGTCGCTGCCGACGGCGCCCGCCGACCCCGAGTCGCTGGAGGCGCTGACCGCCCAGTGGGGCCTGAGGTCCAGCGTGGAGCGGGTGCGCACCGCGTTCGGCTGGGCCTGAGCAGCCCGGACGTGTCAGACGCGCAGGTCGTGCAGGTCTGACGGGTCAGGAGCTGACGGCCGCGTCGTAGCGGTCCAGGACCACCTGGACCAGGCGCGGGTCGGCCTTCTCGGCTCCGGCCGGGCCGGCGACCGGGTCGGTCACGACGTCGGCCCCCGCCTCCAGCACGCGGTCCAGGAAGTATCCGGGCGCGAGGAGGTAGGACACGACGATCACGCGCGCCGAGGCGTCAGCGGTCCCGCGGACGCCGGCAGCCCGCGCCGCCGCCACCGCGGCCGGGACGCGGGGCTCGGCGCCCGCCCCGTACGACGGCGTCACGGGCCGCCCCAATCGCTGGGCCAGCGCGCTGGTGACCTCCTCGACGGCGGTCGCGGCGGCCGCCACCGAGGAGCCGGCGGCGGCGAGCACCACGACGTCGTCGGACCGGAAGGGACCGTGCGCCGCCTCCGCGGCGGCGTACCGGTCGGCGAGGATGTCGACGAGCAGCGGGTGCGGCCCGAGCGGCTCGGCGGCGACGGCCACGCCCTCGCCCGTCGCGTTCACTGCGGCGACGGCCTGCGCGATGTCGTGCCGCACGTGGTACCCCGTCGACAGGAGCAGCGGCACCACGACCGCCGTCGGCCCGCCGTCAGGGGATGCCGCACTGGACCCGCCGCCGGGGGATGCCGCAGTGGACCCGCCGCCGGGGGATGTCGCGCCGGACCCGCCGCCGCGCGCAGCGCCGGAGCCCGCGTCCCGCACCGCCCCGGCCAGCACCTCATCGACCTCGGGCTGCTGCACGTCCACGAACGCCTCGCGCACGTCGAGCTCGGGCCGGGCCGCGCGGACGCCGTCGAGCAGCGCGCGCACGGCGGCCTGACCTGCAGGATCGTCAGTCCCGTGGGACGTCCCGACCAGAACCGCGCTCATCGTCTCTCCCATCGGTCCACCGGATCCTTCCCTGCCTGACGCCGTACCCGACGCCCTACCGACGTCTGCGAGGCGCCGCGAGTTCGGTCAGTTGCATCGCTGCATCACCGAGATCGGTCCGATGCTTCGAGATCGGTCAATCAATGGACCGATCTCGAAGCAACCGACCGAACCCGCTGCTGACGCCCGCACAACCGACCGAACTCAACCGGCGCCGTGCCCGCGCCACACCTCAGCTCACCCCGTGTTCTGCAGACCCGCCGAGACGCCGTTCACCGTCAGCAGCAGCAGGTGCTGCAGCCGGCCGACGTACTCGCCGTCCACCGCGGAGCCGCCGTCGGACCCGGTACGCAGGCCGCGCAGCGCGCGGACCTGCAGCAACGAGAGCGCGTCGACGTACGGCGACCGCAGCTGGACAGCGCGGCCGAGCACCCGCTTGGAGGCCAGCGGCCACTCGTTGCCGCTGATCTTCAGCACCCACTCGCGGGTGAGGCGCAGCTCGTCGAGGACCATCGCCGCGAGGTCGTCGCGCGAACCCAGCGCGAGGTACTGGGCGGCGATCCGCTCGTCGGTCTTGGCGAGCGACATCTCGACGTTGTCGAGCAGGGTCGCGAACAGCGGCCACTCGCTGCGCGCCGCGCGCAGGAGCTCGATGTCGCCGTGCGCGGCCAGCGCCGTGCCCAGGCCGTACCAGCCGGCCAGGTTGATGCGGGCCTGTGACCAGGAGAAGACCCAGGGGATCGCGCGCAGGTCGTCGAGCGAGTTCACCGAGAGGCCGCGCTTGGCGGGGCGCGACCCGATGGGCAGCAGGCCGACCTCCTCCAGCGGCGTGACCTGCGCGAACCACTGCGGGAACCCGTCGGCCTTCACGAGCTCGTGGAATCGCGCGCGGGACGTCGCGTCGAGGGCCTTCGCGAGCGGCGCGAACTTCGCGGTGGCGCTCTCGTTGATGGCCTCGACCGACGGCGCGGACGCGAGCAGCGTCGCCGCGGCGACCTGCTCGATGTGCCGGGACGCGATCACGGGGTCGCCGTACCGGGCAAGGATGACTTCGCCCTGCTCGGTCAGCTTGAACCGGCCGTCCACGGAGTGCGGCGGCTGGGCGAGCACGGCCCGGTTGGCGGGGCCGCCGCCGCGGCCGAGCGCGCCGCCGCGGCCGTGGAACAGGGTGAGCTTCAGGTCGTTGTCGCGGGCCCACTCCGCGATGCGCGACTGGGCGTCGTGCAGGGCGAGCGTCGCGGCCACGGGGCCGACGTCCTTGGACGAGTCCGAGTAGCCGAGCATCACCTCGACGCGCCGGCCGTTCTCGGCCAGGCGCTTCTGCACCGCGGGCAGCGTCAGCATCGAGTCCAGGATCGGCACCGAGTTCTGCAGGTCCGCGAAGGTCTCGAACAGGGGGATGGCGTCGATCACGGGCGCGCCGTCCGGGTCGTCCGCGAAGGCGTACGCCGCCAGCTCGTAGACGGCGGCGAGGTGCTCCGGCGCCTGCGTGAACGAGACGATGTAGCGCCGCGCGGCCCGCTCGCCGAACCGACGCTGGATCGCACCCAGCGCCCGGTAGGTGTCGAGCACCTCGCGGGTCTTGTCGCTCAGCGCGCCGTCGACCCCGAGCTCGCGGATCTCCGCGAGGGCCGCGGCGTGCACCTGCGAGTGCTGCCGCACCTCGAGCTCCGCCAGGTGGAACCCGAAGGTCTGCACCTGCCAGACCAGGCGCTGCAGGTCCCCGTACGCGGCGCGGGCGGCGCCCGTCGCCACCAGCGAGTCCTGCACCACGAGCAGGTCAGCCTCGAGCTGCTCGGCGTTCGCATACGCGAGGTCGGCGTCGCGCGTCCGGGTGGCGGCGATCCGCTCCGCGAGCGCGAGCATGACTGCCCGGTGCGGCTCGTTCGGCGAGGCCTCCTGGGCCCGCCGGGCCACCTCCTCGGACCTCTGGCGGATCCGCTGCCACAGGGCATTGAGGTCCGACGACGGCGTGGTGCCCTCGGCGTCGAGCGTCAGCTTGCGCCCGGTCTCGACCGCGAGGCGCTCCAGCGCCGCGAGCGCGTGGTCGGCCGCGAGGGTCGCCGCCTGGCGCGTGACCTCGGCGGTGACGTTCGGGTTGCCGTCGCGGTCGCCGCCGATCCAGGTCCCGAGCTTCACGAACGGCTTCGCGACCGGGGTGGCGCGGCCGGCGTCGTCGGCCAGGAGCCAGTCGTCGAGGCGCCGGTACACGTCGCCGAAGACGTCCACGAGGACGGCGTCGAACACGCCCATGACCGTCTTGACCTCGTCGAGCACCGACGGCTTGCTGCTCCGCACGGGCGCGGTGCGCCACATGGTGTCGATCTCGGCGAGGATGCGCCGCTCGTTCTCGGCAAGTGTCACGCCGCCGAGGCGGCGCGCGTCCCGCTCGGCGATGAGGTCCGAGATGCGGCGAATGGTCCCGCTGATGGCCCGACGGCGGGCCTCGGTCGGGTGCGCCGTCAGGACCGGCCGGAACTCCAGCTCGCCGAGGCGGCGCAGCGCCTCTTCCCGCCCGACCTCTTCGGTGAGCTGGGCAAACGCCGCCGGGATGGTGTCCTCGAGGACCGCCGGGCCGGTGGTCGTCTCGGCCTCGCGCGAGCGCAGCACGCGCACGCGGTGGTACTCCTCGGCGAGGTTCGCGAGGTGGAAGTAGCAGGTGAAGGCGCGGGCCACCTGTTCGGCGCGCTCGACGGAGAAGGAGGCCACGACGGAGGCGGCCTCGTCCAGGGCGTGTGGCGACGGGTCGCCGTAGGCGCGGATGGTCAGCTCGCGGAGGCGTTCGACGTCGTCCAGGAGATCCTGGCCGCCGTCCTCGCGGAGGATCCTGCCGAGAAGTCCGCCGAGCAGGCGCACGTCCTCGCGCAGCGGGTCGGGTACCTCGTGCCGGGCGTTGCCGCGAACGGTCTGAGTTGATTCACTCACGGGCTAGAGCCTAGGACCAGATTGCCATTGCCCGTTCATGGCGTCCGATTGTTGGTCTGGTCATGACCTGCCCGACTCTGGTTGGCTGTCTGCCTGTGACCGGCTATGACGCAGAGTTTCTCGGTTTCACCGTCCCGCTCCCGGTCTCGCCCCTCGAGGTGCGTGTTCTGGACTACACCCACTTCTCGGTCCAGCTCGACCCGAGCCGCCGGCTCGCCGCGGCCACCGCCTGCATGGTCGACGGCGCCGCGCTCCTGGCCCTGCGCCGCACCGGCCGCTGGCGGCTGGACGGCCGCATCCCGACCGGCGAGCAGTCGGGCAGCGAGCTGTACTCGGGCAATCCGCTCGACCGCGGCCACCTGGTGCGCCGTCTCGACCCCGTCTGGGGCGACGCCGAGACGGCCGCCCGGGCCAACCACGACACGTTCACGTACACGAACGCCGCGCCGCAGGTGAACAGGTTCAACCAGTCCAAGGAGCTGTGGAACGGGCTCGAGGACCATGTGCTCACGTATGCGGCCGCCCACGACCACCGCCTGGCGGTCCAGACCGGCCCCGTCTTCACCGCCGACGACCCGCTCTACCGCGGTGTCCGCATCCCGCGCCTGTTCTGGAAGATCGTCGCGTGGGTCGGGCCCGGCGACGTACTGCGGGCGACCGGGTTCGTGCTGGACCAGACCCCGCAGCTCGACGACGCGCGCCTTCAGGAGATCACCGCCCAGGCCCTGGCCAGGGACGACATCCCGCCGCTGGGCCCGTTCCGGACCTACCAGGTGCCGGTGGCGGACATCGCCGCGCTGACCGGCCTGGACCTCGGGCCGCTGCCCGGGGCCGACGTGCTCGCGGAGCCGCCGCCGACGCCGTCGGGCAGCCGGCCCACGGACATCACCATCCACCGCCTCCCGCGGGCACGGGCCTGGTCCGAGATCCGAACCCCCGACCAGATAACCCTCCCCCGCTGACCCTCGTGGTTGTGGGCGCGATGTTTGCGACTACCCGCCCGGTTTGGGCGCAACGATCGCGCCCACAACCAAGGGGCTTCAGGCGGGCCGCCCGTAGGTCTCCAGGAGGCGGAGCCAGATCTCGCTGATGGTGGGGTAGGCGGGGACGGCGTGCCACAGCCGGTCGATCGGCACCTCCGCGGTGATGGCGACCGTCGCGGCGTGGAGCAGCTCGGCAACGTCGGGGCCGACGACGGTGAAGCCGACCAGCACCTTCCGGTCCTCGTCGACGATCATGCTCGCCCGGCCCGTGTACCCGTCGGCGTGCAGGGAGGCGCCGGCGACGGCGCCGAGGTCGTACTCGACGGACCGGACTCGCAGCCCGGCCGCCTGGGCGGAGGCGGTGGTGTGGCCGACCGTCGCGATCTCCGGGTCGGTGAAGATCACCTGCGGCACCGCACGTTCGTCGGCGGTCGCCGCGTGCCGGCCCCACGGGGCGGTGTCGACGGAGGCACCCGTGGCGCGGGCGACGATCGTCTCGCCCAGCGCCCTGGCCTGGTACTTGCCCTGGTGCGTCAGGAGCGCGCGCCGGTTGACGTCGCCCGCCGCGTAGAGCCAGCCGTCGCCGACGGGGACGCCGTCGCCGCCCAGGACCCGCAGGGAGTCGTCGACGCTCAGCCAGTCCCCGGGGGTGAGCCCGACGTGGTCCAGGCCGACCGTGCTCGTGTTCGGCGTGCGGCCGGTGGCGACCAGCACCTCGTCGGCGTCCAGCAGCGTGCCGTCGGCGAGGGTGATGTGCACGGTCCCTGCCTCGTCACGCTCGATGCGCGACGGCTGGGTGATCAGGTGCAGCGCCACGCCCTGCGCCTTCAGCGACTCGGCCACCTGGTCGCTCGCGAACGACTCCACGGCCGGCAGCAGCCCGTCGCGGGCGATCATCGTGACCTGCGAGCCCAGGGCGGCGTACGCGGTGGCCATCTCGGTCCCGACGACGCCGCCGCCGACGATCGCCAGCCGTCCGGGGACGGTCTGGGCGGCCGCGGCCTCCCGGCTGGTCCACGGTGCGGCGTCGGCCAGCCCGGGGATCTGCGGGATCCGGGCGCTGCTGCCGGTGGCGATGACCACGGCGTGCCGCGCGTTGAGCATCGTCGTGTACCCGTCGGCGTCCGTCACCTCGACCGTGCGTGCGGCGCCGATCCGTCCGACGCCGCGCAGCAGGGTGATGCCGGCGCTCTCCAGCCAGGAGACCTGGCCGTCGTCGTGCCAGTGCGAGGCGAAGGCATCGCGGCGGTGCAGGACGGCGGACGCGTCCAGCTCTCCCGTCACGGCTGCGTTCGCGCCGGGCAGGCTCCGGACCGCGCGCAACGCGGCGGCGTCCCGCAGGAGGGCCTTGGTCGGCATGCAGGCCCAGTAGGAGCACTCCCCGCCGACCAGCTCGCTCTCCACTATCGCCACGGTGAGGCCGCCCTTGACGGCGCCGTCGGCGACGTTCTCGCCGACCGGGCCCGCGCCGATGACTACGACGTCGAAGGTGTTCTCGGTCATGTCAGCGGCCCTTCTTGGCGACGCGGTGCAGGCGCAGCGCGGAGACGAGGAAGAAGATGCCGCCCAGCACGGCGTACCCGGCGACCGCGGCCAGCATCCCCTTGGGCGTGCCGGCGGTGAGGATGAAGTTCGAGCCGGCGAGCACAGAGATTCCGCCGCTGAGGATCATGGCCCACTGGCCGCCGAGCCGGTAGCGGCTGATGGCGACGATGAGCTGCACGGCGCCGGCGGTGATCGCCCAGACGCCCCAGACGCGCAGCACCGCGGGGATGCCCGAGGTCATTGCCACGGCCAGCCCGATGGCGGTGAGCAGGCTCAGCGCCATGTTGAAGTACAGGCCGACGGTGGGGCGCGCGGTCTTCGAGGACCGGAAGTCGACGATCGCCGCGGCGACGTCGAACAGCGGGTACAGCACCAGCAGCGCGATCGTGACCGGGCCCAGGCTCTTACCGACGACGAACATCCCGGCCGCCCAGAGGATGGCGAATCCGAAGCGGACGAAGTACAGGTTCCGGAGCGAGGTTGCGGTGTCTACTGCGGATGATTCCGCGGTGGTGGTGGACATGCGAGTTCCTTTCGGTCGGGCCGCGGCTGAGGGGCGGTTCATCCTTCCCAGCGGCAGCACGTCTAGGTAGAATGACTAGTAACTCCACCTGCCGCGACAGTACACAGCGACGGCCGTCAGGCGCAAGGGGAGCGTTGAGAGGAGCCACGTATGATCGCGACCGTGCAAGGGTCCATGCGAGAACGCCTGATCGAGGCGGCGAACGAGCTGTTCTACGCGCAGGGGCTGCGGGCCGTGAGCGTGGACAAGGTCATCGATCGCGCCGGCACGACGAAGGTGACGTTCTACCGCCACTTCCAGAGCAAGGACGACCTGATCGTCGCGTACCTCGAGTTCCGCGCCGAGCAGGAGCGGAACGGCGTCGACGCGGCCATCGCCCACGGTGACGGCGACGTCGATGTCTCGTTGCGCCTGATGGCCGACCACACCGGGAAGGCGGCGTGCACTCCCGGCTTCCGCGGGTGCCCGTTCATCAACGCCGCCGCCGAGTACCCCGACCCGGACAGCACCGTCCGCAAGGTCGTCGACGCGCACCGCGCCTGGTGGGCGAGCGCGTTCGAGCGGCTCGTCGCACCGCTCGAGCTAGCCGATCCCGGCGCGGTCGCCGAGGACCTGATGCTGCTCCGCGACGGGATCATGGTCGCCGGCTACCTCGGGGACCCCGTCAGGATCGCGGCGTCGTTCCTGCGCAGCTGCCAGGCCGTCATCCGCAGCGCGGCCCGCCAGTAGCTGGTTGGTTGTGAGCGCGATCGTTGCGGCTACGCGTCCGTTCTAGGCGCAACGATCACGCCCACAACAAACGGGTCAGAGGTTGTCCTGCCAGTGGTGTTCCGGGGCGTAGCCGAGGATGCGGCGGGCCTTGTCGATGCTCAGGAGCGTCTCCCGGCCCTGGAGCGCACGCTTGAGCGGGACGCCGGGGAACACCTCGGCTGCGAGATCGGCAGAGTCGCGCCGCATCACGGTGTCCTCGTTGGCGATCACGAACGCCTCGAACCCCGTGAAGTCCGCCTCCAGCGCACGGCGCACCGCCTGCGCGCCGTCGCGCCCGTCGATGTAACCCCAGAGGTTCCAGCGCCGAGCCGTGGCGTCGTCCTGCCAGGACGGGAACTGGGCGTAGTCGCTCGGACGCATCACGTTCGAGAACCTCAGCGCCGCGACCTTCAGCTCCGGGTCCCAGCGCGTGAAGTGCTTGCCCATCTCCTCCTCGAGCGACTTGCCGAGCGAGTAGGTCGACTGCGGCAGCACGTCGTAATCCTCGTCCACCGGGATGTACGGCGGCGGCACGTCGAACGGCAGGCCCAGCACCGTCTCGGACGACGCCGTCACCACGTTCCGGATGCCGACCACCTGGGCTGCCCGCAGCACGTTGTACGTGCTGGGCACGTTGTTGCGGAACGTCGCGGCATTGGTTGCCAGGCCGGGTGCGGGGATCGCGGACAGGTGCACGACGGCGTCGGCCGCCTGTCCCTCGTCCACGCCCGACAGCAGCTCGATCACCTGGCCGAGGTCGGTCAGATCCGCGATCGTGAAGTTGCCCGGGCTGCCCGCCGGGGGCGCCACCCGATCCGTCGAGACCACGTGGTAGCCCGAGTCCACCAGGTGCTCCACCACGAACTGGCCGAGCTTCCCGCTCGCTCCGGTGACCACTACCCGCTGCGTCGTTGCCATGCGTCCGATCTTGCCAGGTGGTCGCGACGGGCTCGAATCCCCGAACGGTCGCAGGTCGAATCCCCGTTTGGTCACGCAGTGAACGCCTGACCGGCGCCGCCGGACGTCAGCCCAAGCGCTCGCGCAGCCAGGCGATGTCCGGCGCCATGTCGCCCTTGGTCTCGCAGATGACCGGGGCCTCCGCCGCCGCGATCACGCCCACCAGCAGTTCCTCGGGGATCTGGCCCTCGCCGAAGTGGATGTGCCGGTCGGCGCCCGACCCGGCGACGTCGCGCGAGTCGTTGGCGTGCACCAGGTCGATGCGGCCAGTGATCGCGCGGATCTCGTCGACGGCCGTCGCGAGGTCGAACCCGCCCGCCCAGGCGTGGCACGTGTCGAGCGTGAACCCGACGTTGTCGCCGCCGTTCGCCGTGGTCACGGCCGCCCACAGCTCCTCGATCCGCTCCAGGCGGCGGGCCATGGAGTAGTCGCCGCCGGCCGTGTTCTCGATGAGCACGGGGACGTCGGTCTCCAGGGCGTCGATGGCCTTGCGCCAGTTGTCGAAGCCCTTGGCCGGCTCGTCGTTGGCGGTCACGTGCCCGCCGTGCACCACCACGCCCTTGGCCCCGATCGCTCCGGCGCCGTCCATGATCTGCTGCAGCAGCTTGCGGCTCGGGATGCGGATGCGGTTGTTGGTCGACGCCACGTTGATCACGTACGGCGCGTGCACGTACAGGTCCACGCCGGCCGCGCCGGCGTCGGCCCGGAGCGCCTCCGCGCCACCCTCGTACGGGAGCTCCGGGACCTTCCATGCCTGCGGGTCGCTGAGGAACACCTGCACCGTGTCCGCGCCGAGCGTCTTCGCCGCACCGATCGCGTCGGTCAGGTCCACGTGCGCGCCGATCTTCACCATGGCCCCCACCCTAGGACGCCCCACTGACACGCACGACGGCGGACGACGGCGTCAGCCCAGCCCGCTGATACCTGCGGGCGACATAGCCAGCAGGTGGCCGCCGACCGAGAGCAGCGCCGCGTCCTGCCCCACGCTGATGGCGTCCGCGATGCTTCCGTCCCAGACGAGCTCTCCCGACGTGGCGTCGAGCGACGCCAGCCATAGCGTGCCGGACTCGCTCTGCAGCACGAGAAGCACGAACTGGCCGTCGGTAAAGGCTTGACCCGCGTACGCGTTCCCGTAGGAGGGGTCGCCAGTCTCGCCGGTGTCCCATGACCACCGCTCCGCGCCGGTAGCGAGATCGAAACCGCGGACGCTCCCGGTCCAGGTGGCAGTCACCGCGATCCCGGCCACCTGCGCGAGGAACTCCGGGGAGCCGTCCGCGACGTCGACGTCCCAGCGCTCTGTCCCGTCCACCGCATAGGAGCTCAGGCGAAATCCGGACTCGTCGGACGCGAGCAGGGTCAGCGCGTCGGGCTCGTCGGTGGCCTGCGGAGCACGCACATACCCGGGAATCTCGCCGACGACGCCGCCGTCGGGCCTGTACAGCGTGGTGTTCGGCGGGCCGTCGGACTCCATCGCGGTGATGGTCGTCATGCGCCCGGCATCCCGGACGTCGCCGAGGCTGACCACCCTGGCCAGCCCTGGCACGCCGTCCGCCCTCAGCAGGGTGCCGTCGGGGGTGATGGCGGCCCAGATGCCACAGCCCCACAGGTCGATGAGCCCGGTCCCGATCTGCGCACCGAAGGCGTCGGGAGCGAGTGCCTCGTCGGCGGAGACGTACTCCCATCCGTCCCACGGGTTGCCGTACCAGGGGGTGCACTCCTGGGCGGCCGTCGCCCGGAACGGGATCGTCACGCGCCAGCGCTCCTCGCCGGTGGTCGCATCCTCCGCGCGGAGCTGGAGGTCCCGGCCGGCCTCGACGCTCCCGCTGCATTCCCCCGTCGCCTCGGTGCACCGGGCGTCTCCCACGTCGATCGCCGACTCGGGGCCGATCCGCCGGGCACGCAGCACCGTCCCGTCCGGGCCAGGATGCGCGGTCCCGTAGCGGCGGCCATCTGCCGCGTCGAGTCTCCGGGGCTCCGACGCCGCGCCGCCCCGCCCCACCGTGATGGCCTCGCGCGCCGCCCCGGCACCCTGGAGGCAGACCAGGCCCGATGTCGCCGGCCCCCTCCCACCCGGGTATCCGAGCGGTCCGCACTCCGCATCCTCGCCGAGCGGCATGGACCAGACTTGCTCGCCCGACGCCGGGTCCAGCCCGATCAGCTCATCCTCCGCCTGGAATGCCAGCACACCCTCGAGCTCGGCTACCGCGAACCACCCCATGGAGTCCTCGGAACTGACGGGCCCCTCCCACGTCCAGAGCTTCTCGAGCGGCGCGGACACGTCCACGACGCCACCGGGCGCCTCGCGGATCCGCTCGATCCGCGCGGCGTCCCGCATGCCGTCGACGGCGAAGCCTGTGCCCAGCGCGATCGCCAGCACCGCGGCGACCGGCGCGAGCGTGCGCAGGCCCAGCACGCCCCGCGGCGCGGGACCACCCGCATCCGGGCCGACGTCGTCCGGCCCAGCGCCGTCCGGGTCGTACTCCGACGCCGCATCAGGCCCCAGCGAGGAAGGCACGTCCCCGCCCCCGTCGTCGACCAGGTCGAAGACGAACGAACCACCCTCGCCCGAATCACGCGCCATGCGGCTGAGGGTATGCCGCGCCGGTGCGCGTTTCCTCCATAACCGCCGCCGACACCGACGCCGGGCTCACCCCAGCCCGCGGACGCCGTCCGGCGCGACCTCCAGCAGGTGACCGTCCACGGCGACCAGCCCGGCGCTGCGCCGGGGAGGGCTTTGGTCGGCGCTCCCGTCGGGCACGAGCCGCTCCCAGGCCACCTCGCCGGAGACCGCGTCGAGCGCTACCAGCCCCCTGCCGCCGTACGAGGTCTCGATGACCAGCAGCACGGACTGCCCGTCGGTGAAGGCGCGGGAGACGTACACGTCGCTGGGGAACCCGTCCTCGGGCGCTGACGGATCCCAGGTCCACCGCTCGGCGCCCGTCGCGAGGTCCAGCCCGCGCACCTTTCCGGCCGCGGTCTGGACGATCGCCGACCCGCCCGTCTGCGCCAGGAACAGCTGGGCGTCCGCCGACACCGCGACGTCCCAGCGCGGTGTGCCGTCCGGCGCGTAGGCCCGCAGCCGCGCGCCCGACAACCCCGAGGCGAGGAGCGTGTCCTGTCCCACGCCGTCCGTCGCGGTGGGCTGGAGGACGTACCCGTCGATCTCGCCGACCACGCCACCGTCGGCCGCGTAGAGGGTGGCCCCCATCCCACCGTCGAAGTTGTATCCGGCGTACCCGCCGGTGCGGAGGCTCTCCACGCCGCCCGTGCCCGGCTCGATCTCCGTGCCGAGCAGCACCCCGCCCTGGGTGACGGCGGCCTCGATACCGCAGCCGTAGAGCTGCACCAGGTCGCCGGTGATCCGTGCGCCGAAGCCCTCGGCGTCGATCATGTAGTCCATGCCCACCACGTTGCTCGACCGGTCCCAGGACGTGGCGTACCAGTTGGTGCACTGGTCGGCGCGCGTGGACCGGAACGGGACGGTCAGGCTCCAACGCTCCTCGCCGGTGGCCGCGTCCTCGGCCCGGAGCCGCAGGCCCCGGCCGGCCTCTACCGTGCCGGTGCACTCGCCAGGGTTGATGCACCCGACGTGGTTCGCGCCCGCCGGCGGCTCGGGCCCCACCCGCTTGGCGCGCAGCACCGTCCCGTCCGGACCGGGGCGGGCAACCCCGTACCGGCGCAGGTCCGCAGCCTCGAGGGTGCGTTCCGCGGAGACGGCGCCGTCCGGCCCGACCACCCTGGCGACGCGGTCGGCGTCGCCCGCCAGGCAGACCAGTCGCGCCGTCACGACCTCGCTCCAGCCCGCCAAGCCCTGCGGCCCGCAGTCCGGGTCCTCGCCGAGCCCGAGCCGCCACGCCTCGTCGCCCGTGGCGGGGTCCAGCGCCACCAGGTCGCCGCCCGACTGGAACGCGAGCCGATCGCCCAGCACGGCCACCTCGTTCCATCGCCCTTGTTCCATGGCCCCGAACGTGCCCACGGAGCCGGCCCACGCCCAGATCTCGTCGAGCGGCTCGGTCACGTCGACGACGCCGCCGTAGACGTCCCGCATCCGCTCCGTCCGCGCGCCGTCCCGCACGCTGTCGACCGCGAAACCCGTGCCCAGCCCGATCGCCAGGACCGCCGCGACCGGAACGAGCAACCACAGCGTCCGACTCCGGCCGCCGGACGGCGCCTCGCCGGGCTCGGGCTCGTCGTCGCCCGGATCGCCGGGGTCACCGGCGCCCTCCACACCGGACGGGGGGCGCGGCGCGTCGAGACCGGCCGCGTCGTTATCGACGAGGTCGAAGACCAACGGACCACCCTCGTCCGGATCCCGTGCCATACGATCGAGCGTATGCCTGGCCGGTCACCGTTTCATCTGGCCGGTCACCGTTTCATCCGAGGCCCCGGACCCCGCGTGGGGTGACTTCCAGCAGGTTCCCGTCCACGGCCACCAGGCCCCCGACGACCCCCTGCTCGACCAGGCCCCGGTCGGTCGGGTCGAACGAGGTGACAGGCCCGCCGCCGGCGCGGACCCAGACCTCCGCGCCCGAGCTCGCGTCGAGCGCCACCAGGCCCTGCGTGCCGCCGGCGCCGCCCTCCGTCAGCAGCAGCAGGACCTCCCCGTCGGTGAAGGCCTGGGCCACGTGGACGCTCCCGAAATACTCGACGTCGTCGTCCTCCGACGGGTCCGAGCCGTCCCAGGCCCACCGCTCCTCGCCCGTGGCGCGGTCCAGGCCGCGGACGCCGCCGGCCCCTGTCGTGACCACCACCGTGTCGCCCACCTGCGCGAGGAAGTCCTGTCCGCCCGACTGCAGCGTGATGTCCCAGCTCGGCGTGCCGTCCACGGCGTAGGCACGCAGCCGCCGCCCGGTCTCGTCCACCCCGAGCACCGTCTCCGGCTCGGACTCGTCGGTGGCCCGGGCATCGAGCGGGTACCCGGTGATCTCGCCGATGACGCCGCCGTCGGCCGCGTACAGGGTGGCGCGGGGCAGGCCCTCGAAGCTCGTGGCCGCATACTCGCCCCCGCCGAGGCTCCTCACCCTGCCCTTGCCCGGTTCGAGCTCGGCGCCGAGCACCGTCCCGTCCGGCGTGACGGCGGCCTGGATACCGCAGCCGGTCAGGTCGACGAGATCGGCGGTGATCCGCGCGCCGAACGCGTCGGGGGCGAGCTGGCCGCTGATCACCAGGCGGGTCTCCGAGCTGCCCCAGGACGCGCCGAACGTGCGGGTGCACTGCGTGGCGTCCACCGCCCGGAACGGGACGGTCACGGTCCAGCGTTCCTCGCCGGTCGCCGCGTCCTCGGCCCGGAGCACGAGGTCCCGGCCCTCCGCGACGGTCCCGGTGCACTCGCCCGCGCTGGTGCACACGGCGTCGCCCACGTCGACGTCGGACAGCGGCCCCACCCGTCTCGCGCGCAGCACCGTCCCGTCGGGGCCCGTGTGGGCCACCCCGTACCGGCGCGCGTCCGCGGCGTCGAGGAGTCGCGGGGCCGACGTCGGGCCGTCGGGTCCCACCGCGACGACCTCGCGGTCGCCGCCGGTTCCCTGGAGGCACACCAGCGACGGTGTCGCCGGGTCGGGCCAGGTCGCGGGGACCATCGGACCGCAGTCGGCGTCGTCGCGCAGCGGGACGGTCCATGCCACCTCGCCCGTGTGCGGGTCCAGCGCCACCAGCCCGTCGTCGGACTCCACCGCCAGCACGTCGCCGAGCACCGCCACGTCGGTGGTGCTCTCGCCCGGGCCGACGGCGCCGCTCCACGCCCAGGTCTGCGCCAGCGGCGACGACAGGTCGGCCACGCCCCCAGGGAGGTCGCGCATCCGCTCCATCCGCACGTGGTCCAGCGCGCCGTCGACGCCGATGGCCGTGCCGAGCACTATCGCCAGGACCGCCGCGACCTGGGCCGTGAGGCGCCGCCTGCGGCCGGGGACGGCCGGGCTGCCCGGTCCGTCCGGGCCCGGCGGCGCGTCGCCGGCGGGCGCGTCGCCGTCGACCAGGTCGAAGACGAACGCGTCGCCCTCGTCCGGGTCGCGCGCCATGCGGCGAGCGTAGTGCCGGCAACCGCGCGGTTCAGCCCGTCCCGGCTATGTCACCCGAGGCCCTGTCACCCCAGGCCCCGCACGGCGGTCGAGGTGAACTCGACGAGGTGCCCGTCGACGGCGACGGCGGTACCCGCCGTCGGTACGTCCCAGAGCTCCTCGCCCGTGGCCAGGTCGAGCGCGACCAGGACGCCCTTTGCCGTGCCGTCATTCGGCAGGTACTGCACCGCCGCCGTCTCGCCGTCGGTGAGCGTCCGGAAGTTGGCCAGGCCGCGCGGGTCGTCGTTGGTCCAGGTCCAGAGCTCGGCGCCGGTGGCGCGGTCCAGGCCCACGAGCCGCTTCCCACGGTCCACGACGACGACGTCCCGGCCCGCGAGCGTCACGCGCGTCCCGTGCTGTTCCGTCCAGGCCACCGACCCGTCCTCGCGCACGGCGGAGACCCCGCTGCCCGACGGCTGGGTGACGAACCACAGGTCGTCGGGAGCGTCGGGCGAGGTCACGCCGGACTGCGCCCAGCCGTCCAGGGTCTGCAGCGGGTTCCCGGCGGCATCCACGACGACGGTCTCCCGGGCGAGGCCCTGCACCGCGAAGCGGCCGGAGCCCAGCTCTGTCACCCAGGCCTGGGACGTCGCATCGGCGGCCAGGTCCAGGCGTACCCCGTCCGCCGACAGCGTGGCCGAGACGCCGCACCCGCCGACCGTGACGCTCTCCGCTCCCACGTCGACCGTGGTCAGGTCCGGGTCGGTCACCGGGTCGTCCGACGACGAGGCGACACCCTCGGGAAGCATCAGGCAGCTGTCCGAGAACGTCGGGTCGAACTCGACGGTGCTGGTCCAGCGTTCGGCGCCCGTCCCGGCGTCCTCGGCGGTGACGAGCAGGCTGCGGCCCTCGTCGAGGCTCCGGGGCGGGCAGTTCCCCGACTCGTCGCACGCGATGTGCCCGATCGGGTCTCCGGTCCGCACGGTGCGCACGACCATGCCGTCCGGCGCGGGAAACACCTGCTCGCCCTCAGCCAGGTCGGCGGGCCGGGACCGGGTGGTGCCGTCCGGCGCGATCGCCAGCACCTCCCGCGCGTCCGCGGGGCCGTGCACGCACACCAGCACCTCGGCCGACACCGACGCGTCATAACCCGCCGGGCCGCACACCGGGTTCTCCTCCACGGGGACCCGCCACGCCACCTCGCCCGAGCCCGGGTCGATCGCCACGATGCCCGTGAACCCGGGCAGAGCCGCGAACATCGCGCCCGGGGAGTCGACCGGGTAGTCCTGCGTGCTCGCCGGCGGCAGCACCAGCAGCCCGTCCATGACCACCATCTCCGGGTCCCGGCTCATGCCCGAGTCCTGTCCGGCGGGCACGTCGAACGGCACCGTCCAGGTCTCCTCGGGCGGACCGGCGAGCGACGCGACCCCGATCGACGAGGTGCGCATCAGCTCCGCCCGGCGATGGTCCCGCACCAGGTCGACCGAGACCCCCGTCACCGCCACCGCGGCGACCACCGCGGCCGCGATCATCCAGGTGCGCCGCGACGGCCTCGGCAGCCGGGACAGGAGCGCGGGGCGCGGTCCGGCGGCGTCGGGGTCGGTGTCGAAACCGGCGTCGGGCGCATCACCCGGCCCGTTGTCCTCGACCAGGTCGAAGACTACGGATTCCTCATTGTCCGGCCGCGGCATGGCGGGAGCCTACCCGCGTGACCTGCGGGCTCGGGGGACGCCCTGCCGTCGGCGCCCGCCGACGAGCCAGGCTCAGCCGAGGCCCACGACCCCCTGCTGCGTGATCTGCGCGAGGTACCCGTCGACGGCGACGAGCTGGGTGTACGGGGTCTCCTGCTCGATCTCCCAGCGCACCGAGCCGTCGCTCAGGTCCACGGCGAGCAGCCGCAGTCCGGACGCCTCGCCGTCGGGGCCGGCTGACACGGGCAGGAGCAGGGTGTCGCCGTCGGTGTAGGCACCGAAGACCATCGACTGCGCGACCCAGGCCATGCCGCCGAGCGAGAGGACCTTCGGGTCGAGCGTCCAGCGGTCGGCGCCCGTGCCGACGTCGATGGCGCGTACCGCGCCCTCCTCGTCCACGACGACGGCGGTGCCGGAGACCTGGGCCAGCAGCGCCGTCGTCGCGAGCCGGGGGGCGGTCCAGAGCCGCGCGCCGGCGTCGTCGCCGTCGGTGGACCTGGCCTCCGTCTGCGCGCCGACCCGCTCCAGCACCAGCCCCGGGTCACGGCCGTCCGAGGCCCACGGGACGAGGACCTGGCCGCCGAGCGTGACGGTCCCGCCGTCCGGCAGGTGCACCACGTCGTTGGGGACGCCGGACTCTGTCGACTCGGTGCCCGGCGCGACCCAGCCGCCGTCGGGCAGCGGGGCGAACGACGCCATGTCCATGCCGTTGGCCGGCGGGTCGTCGGGGTCCTTCGGGTCGTCGAGCCGGGTGCCGTCGCGCAGGAACGCCGCCGAGACGCCGCAGCCCTGCACCTCGACGACGGCGTCGCGCACGTCCCAGTCGAGCCCGCGGACGTCGAGCGTCGGCTCGTTCTGGTCATAGCTGACGCAGCTCTCGGGACGCGGGGCGGCGAACGGGACCGTCTCGCTCCAGCGCTCCGCACCGGTCCTGGCGTCCTCGACGCGGACCACGAGGTCCGGCCCGACGAAGCCCTTCGGGAGGTGGGGCACGCCCAGCTTGTCGACCACGACGGGCCGCCGCTCCTGGTCGCCGCCCGTCAGCTCGAAGCTGACCAGGCCGCCCGCGGAGGCCGGGACGACCACGGTGTCCGGGTCGGCCTCGCGGGTCTTCGCGGCGCCGTCCGGGTCGATCACCGTGACGTCCTGCGTGCCCGCCCCGGACGTGCTGACGCAGATCAACGGGTCCGCCGGCTCCACGGCCCCCGGGCCGTAGATGCCGAGGCCCGCCACCGGACCGCAGTCCGGGTCGTCCCCGACGTCGACCGTCCACCGCACCTCGCCCGACTCGGGGTCGATGCCGCGGACCTTCCCGTCGCCGGCGACCGCGAGCACACCCGGCATCGGGACCAGGGTCGCCGAGATCGGGTCGTCGAGGTCGATCGACCACTGCTCGGCGGGCTTCTCCTCCAAGCTCCGCACGCCGCCCGGGGTGGCGAGGAGCGCCTGCTGCCGGAGCTGCGCGTCCACCAGCACCCCGGCCGCCACGGCGAGCACGACGACGGCCGCCACCCCGCCGGCCAGCAGCGCCTTGCCGCGACGCGTCGCGGGCAGCCGCCGTCGGACGGCCGCCACCCCGCGCCGCGCCGTCCGCACGACGCCGGAGCGGGCGCCCGCGAGCGCCACCGCGACCCGGCCGGGCGCGCGGGGCGCGGGCTCCTCGGCCGGGCCGGCCTCGGGGCCGGGCGCGTCGGTGCCGTCGCCGTCCGGGCCCGTCCCGGCGTCCGACACACCGGGCACCTCGTCGATGAGGTCGAAGGTGTGCACCTTCTCGGGATCGGGTGTCCCGGGCCCGGTTTCGTCGTGCTGGGTGCGTTCGGTCACGCCCCGAGGGTAGTGCCCCGCTCCCCGGCCATGGCCGTCCTCCACGTGACCCGGCCGCCGGTCTGCATGAGCGCCCCGCGATACGCGCGCTCGCTGAGGAGCACGGCCCCGAACGTCGCCGCCACCAGGACGAGGAGCGACACGAGCGGCTCCCACCAGAGGGCGTCCCCGTTCAGCACCCGTACCGGCATCGACACGATCGATGCCGGCGGGATGTAGGACAGCACGCGCTCCAGGACGCCGTCGGCCGAGAACGTCACGATGTACACGGCCATGAGCAGCATCATCAGGGGGCTGGTCGTGTACTGGAGGTCCTCGGTGCGCGACGCCAGCGAGCCCGCGACGGCGTAGAGGGCCGCCACCGCGACGAACCCGACGGTGAAGAAGACGACGAACCACAGCATGGTGGCCGTCATCGCGGGCAGGATCGCCGAGAGGCCGGTGAACGAGACCCCGATGAGCCCGACGGCGGCGAGCAGCAGGTTCTGCCCCAGCGCGATCGCCGAGCTGCCGATGATCTTGCCCGCCAGGAGCTGCCGCAGCGGCACGGCGGTCGCGATGATCTCGACGAGCCGGGACTGCTTCTCCTCGATCACGCTGCCCGCGATCATCGCGCCCGACCCGACGGCGCCCATGAAGAACAGGAACGCGAGCACGAACCCGGCCACGAACACGACTTGCGGGTCCACCGGGTTGCCGTCGAGCCGTCCGGTCTCGACCTCGCTGCCCGCGGTCAGGTCATTCATGCTGGTCCCGGCGTCGGCCGCCCGGCCGGCCAGGACCTGGTCGCGCACCGTGGTCTCGATCAGCGCGGCGAGGTCCGTGTCGGGCTCGCGCCAGCCGGACAGGGTCCAGCCGTCGGTGCCGGTCGCGCTGGTCGCGTCGGCGCCCGAGCTGAGCCACGCGTCGGCGGTCTCGTCCTCGAGGGCGGCCCGGGCCGCCGCCGCGTCGTCCACGCGCACCACGGTCAGCTCGACCCGGTCGTCGGACGCCGCGGCGTCCCGCCCGTCGGCCGCGGACTCCAGCGCGGTCGCCGCCGACTCGTCCCCAGCGACCACCGCCACGTCGAACGACTGGGTGCGGCTGTCCATGTAGGACGTGAAGCCGACCAGCCCGCCGATCATCGCGATGGTCACCGCGAGGCCGATCAGGAATCCCTTGTTGAGCGCCCGCACCACGATCTCGCGGGTCGCCACGACCATCCAGGCGTTGCGCACGCCGTCTCCTTTCTCGCTCATGCCGTGTCCTGGTCCCCGTGAGCCTGCGGCTCCGCTCCGGCTCACGCGGTCACCTCGCGGTAGATCTGGGCCAGCGTCGGCCGTACGGGGGAGAACTCGTGGACCGTGCCCCGCTCCAGGGCGGCGGACAGGAGGCGGGTGGCCGCGGCGTCGTCGTGCACCTCGACCAGCGCGGACGGGCCGTCCACGTCCACGGCCAGGACGCCCGGCACGCCGCGGACGAAGCCCGCGTCGCCCGCCAGGACCAGCCGGTGCCGCGTCACGCCCTGGGCGCGCAGCTCGTCGGGGGTGCCGTTCGCGAGGACCTTGCCCGTGCCGAGGATGACCAGCCGCTCGCACAGGCGCTGGACGAGATCGAGCTGGTGCGAGCTGAACAGCACGGGCACCCCGCGCCGCGTGTGCTCGCGCAGCAGGTCGGCCATGGCGTCGACGGCGGCCGGGTCGAGGCCGCTGAACGGCTCGTCCAGGACGAGCGCCTTGGGCTGTCCCATGACCGCCGCGACGATCTGTACGCGCTGCTGGTTGCCGAGCGACAGCTTCTCCACGTGCTCCTTCGCCCGGTCGGCGAGCCCCAGCCGGTCGAGGTGCTCCAGCACCTCGCGGCGCGCCACCGACGCGGCGATGCCTCGCAGCCGCGCCAGGTAGACGAGCTGGTCCAGCACCGGCTGCTTCGGGTAGAGGCCGCGCTCCTCGGGCATGTACCCGAACTCGCGGCGGTCGTGCCGGGTGACCGGCTCCCCGGCGAACCGCACCTCGCCGCTCGTGATCGCCAGGACCCCCATGACCATCCGCATGGTTGTCGTCTTCCCCGCGCCGTTGCCCCCCACGAACCCCGTGAGCAGGCCCGACGACGCTGTGAAGCTCACGCCGTCCACCGCCCGCAGGGGTGTGCCACCCGACACGAACACGCGGGTCAGGTCCCGCACCTCCAGATCGCTCATGGCAGTCACGCTAGGTGCCCGACGGCGCCCAGGGATCCGCCGCGAGGCTGAACCGGCTCCGCCTCCCGACGGGCGCCGGCCGGGTGGTCGGCGGAATGTCACAAGGTCGGCATTTCGAGTTGCCGATCTCCTGACATTCTGCCGACCAAGGTGACGTGACCTGGTATTACAGGTTCCGGTTGCCGATGGCGTTCTGCCACGTATTGTCCCGTCCGGAACGTCGCAAGAACCAAAGCGGCGCTGAATGGTCTGACAGCCCGTCCACGGAGAAATGAGCACTGCCCTCCGGAGGATCTCTCGCGGTTCGGTGCACGGAGACCGAAACGTCGCGACAGAGGGCACAAGGCAGTATCTGAACCCGCAGGGGGAGCTAAGCGTGCGCAACCGTTTGATCGTCACTGGAACAGCCGCGGCCTTCGTGCTGACGGCCGGCATCGTGGGTGCCGTAGCGGTACAGCCGCCGGGACAGCATGAGCAGGACCGGGAGACGTCGGCCGGGTCGGCCACGCCCGGCTCGCTGCAGGGCCTGCCGCCCATGATGCTGAAGCGCGAGGCCACGCCCGGGCCAGGTGAGAACGGCACGGTCGACGTGCACTCGAAGCCCGAGCCGAGGAAGAACCCCTTCACGTACACGCCGGCGCCCAGGTCCGACTACGTCCCCAGGCACATGGCCGACGCCGGCGAGCCGGCCGCCGAGTTCACCGTGGCTCCCCTGCCGGGCATCGATTTCGGCCAGGGGACTGGGCCCGGCAGCCCGACGACGCCGTCGGCCAAGCCGACGCCGCGGCCCACCCAGCCGCCCGCGCAGACGCCCCGGCCCACTCCGACGACGCCGTCTCCGGACCCGACGCCCACGCCGACTCCGACTCCGACTCCCACCCCGACGCCCACGCCGGAGCCGAGCGACCCGCCGTCGGACGAGCCCACCGACCCGCCGACGGAGGAACCCACGGCTCCGCCGTCGGAGGAGCCGACCACGGAGCCGACGCCGGAGCCGACCGAGGAACCGTCCACGGAACCGTCCGAGGAACCCTCAACGGAGCCGTCGCCCGAGCCTTCGCCGAGCAATTCGACGGAAACCGCCGAATAGTCGGGTTCTCCGATTCAGGCCGGTACTCCTACGCGGACACAAGAGAAGCGGGGCACGCATTCGAGCCCCGCTTCTTCTTCATTCTCTGGCTGACCTCATAAATTCACCCCACGCAATGTGCCGCGCCTCGGGGATCCGGTTTCGAGATCGGTCGACTGCTTCGAGGTCCTTCGTTGGACCGATCTCGAATCAAACGACCGAAGTCGTACGACAGTCGGCATGTCAACGATCGGTGACACCCGGGCGAGATGTCGACGATCGGTGACATCACCTGCTCAGACGAGGCCCAGCCGGTGCGCGAGCACCACCGCCTGGACCCGGTCGCGCAGGTGCAGCTTGGACAGCACGTTCGAGACGTGGGTCTTCACCGTCGCCTCGCCGAGGTACAGGGTCGCGGCGATCTCCGCGTTCGACAGCCCGGTGCCCACCAGCTCGAAGACCTCACGCTCGCGTGGCGTGAGGAGGGCGAGGCCGTCCGGGGCAGGCACCTGAGCGGACCGGGTCTCGACAGGCTCGACCAGCGAGTGCTGCTCGACCAGCGAGTGCCGCTCGGCCGACGAGTGCCGTTCCCCCGCCACCATCTGCTCGATCACCCGTCGCGTGATCTGCGGAGCGAGCAGCGCGTGCCCGGCCGCCACCGTCCGCACCGCCTCGACGAGGTGTTCCGCGTCCGAGTTCTTCAGCAGAAACCCGGACGCCCCGGCCGCGAGCCCGTCGAACACGTACTCGTCGTGGTCGAACGTCGTCAGCACCAGCACCTTCGCCAGATCCTCCGCGACGATCCGGCGCGTGGCCTCGATGCCGTCCATGACAGGCATCTGGACGTCCATGAGCACGACGTCGGGCCGCAGCTCGCGCGTCAGCTCGATCGCGGCGGCGCCGTCGCCGGCCTCGCCGACCACGTCGAGGTCGTCCTCCACCGAGAGGATGAGAGAGAAGCCGGAACGCACCAGCGCCTGGTCGTCTACCAGCAGCACGCGCGTCATCCGGACACCTCCGAGCGGGGGGCGGGCCTCGTCCGGGCCGGGTCAGCCGGACGGCCCACCGCCGCATGGTCCGGCTGAGACAAGGAGACCGGATCCGGCGCGGGCAGCGGCAGCCGCATCCTGACCCGGAACCCGCCGGTGGCACGCGGCCCGATCTCGACCACGCCCTGATGGGTCGCCGCGCGTTCCCGGATCCCGAGCAGCCCGAGCCCGGAGCCCGACGTCCCGCGGCGCGGGCGCCCGTCGTCGAGCACCTCCACCTCGGCGAAGCCGTGCGCGAACTGGCGCCCCTCCGACGTCGCCGGGCCGCGCACGACGCGGAGCGTGACCGTCGCCGAGCGGGCGGTCGAGTGCTTGCGCACGTTCGCCATGGCCTCCTGGGCGGTGCGGTAGAGGCTGAGACCCATCGGGTCGGGGACGTCGGCCGCGGCGCCCAGCGGCTCCTCGACCTGGCGGAACGTGGTGTCGAGGCCGTCGTGGTCGGCGGCGGTGAGGGCCGGCAGGTCGGCGAGCCCTGGCTCGGGCGCCCGGGAGGCGCCGTCGGATCCGGTCAGCGGGCCCGGGGCACCGCCGTCGGGCACCGAGCGGAGCGTGCCGACCAGGTTGCGCATCTGCGCGACGCCCTCGCGCGACTCGCGCTCGATGGTCGCGAGCGCCTCCGCAGCCAGGGCCGGGTCGCGGTTCAGGACCCGGCGCGCGGCGGCCGCCTGGATCCCGATCACCGACACGTGGTGCGCGACGACGTCGTGCAGCTCGCGCGCGATGCGCACCCGCTCGGCCACGATGGCCTGGTCCGTGAGTGCCGCCGCCTGCCTCTCGATGGTGACCGCCTGATCGGCGAGCTGCTCCCGGCGGCGGGCCGCGTTCCACTGCATCTGGCCCGCCACGACCGCGCCGCCGAAGAACGCGATGTTCACGACGAACTGGTAGACGGCGCTCGCGAGGTACGGCTCGACAGTGCCGGGCCAGTCCGCGGGGGTCGGGAACTCCTCGAAGAGCGTCTCCATGCCCTTCCGCACCGCGAACATCCAGATGAGCCACGCGAACATCACCAGCACGCAGGCGCCGACCACCACGAGCATCGCCCGCCGGTCCCGCGCCCAGGCCACGGCAGTGAACAGCGCGACGAAGTACATGACCTGCATCGGCATGAGCGCGGTGATCCCGCCGATCGTGAGGCCGAGGCCGAGCCAGATCCCGTACACGAGCGCGAGGGACACCAGCGGGTAGCGACGGCGCCATGCCAGCGGGACGGTGCTCACCACGGCGAGCAGGATGATCAGCCACAGGGGCTCGTCCGTGCCCTCGAAGAAGCCCATGCTGCGGCCGAGCTCGACCGAGACCGCGGCGAACACCGCGAAGCACGCACCCAGCAGCAGATCCCTGCGGTAGGCGTCACGGCCCGCGGGCACCCGTTCCCAGTCGGAGTCGACGCCGAACCAGTCGAGCACGCGGCCGACGACGCCCTCGGCGGACCGGGGCGCCGCGGCCGGCGCGCCGTCGGGCTGCCGGACGTCGGACTGCCCGACGTCGGACTGCCCGACGTCGGGCTGCCCGACGTCGGGCTGCCCGACGTCGGGCTGCCGGACCTCGGGCTGCCGGACCTCGGGCTGCCGGACGTCGGGCGGGGATGGAGCATCGACCATGCCCCCACCCTAGGAACCCGCGGCCGAGACCGCTTCCGCCTGAAGATGGAGACTGCCACTCCGGATCGCCGGAAACTTTTCGCGGGCCGCGGAGATTGCTGGACACCACCGGCCCGCTGTCGCATGGTGACGAAAGCACCAGCCCGACGAAGGGAAGCTGTCGCATGACGTTCTGGATCTGCCGCACGTGCGGCGTGGAGCACGAGTCCCGGCCCGACGTCTGCGCCATCTGCGCCGACGAGCGTCAGTGGGTGCCCGACGACGGGCAGCACTGGACCACGCTGGAGGAGCTCGCCGCCGAGGGGGAGCGCATCTCGGTCGAGGAGCTGGAGCCCGACCTGTTCGCCCTCGACACCGTGCCCGACGTCGGCATCGGGCCTACCGCGAAGATCGTCCGGACGGTGCAGGGGAACCTCATGTTCGACGTCCTAGGGTACGTCGACGACGACGCCGTCGCCGCCGTCCGGGACCTCGGCGGGCTCGCGTTCATCGTGGCGAGCCACCCGCACATGTACGGGGTGCAGGTCGAGTGGAGCCGCCGGCTGGGCGGCGTCCCGATCCTGGTCAGCGAGCCGGACGCCGGCTGGCTGGCCCGGTCCGACGACGCCGTCGAGCTGTGGAAGGGCGACCGCGAGGTCCTGCCCGGCGTGACGCTGAGCCAGCCCGGCGGGCACTTCCCGGGCTCCTCGGTGGCGTACTGGGCGTCCGGCGCGGCGGGGAAGGGCGTGCTGCTGAGCGGCGACACGATCTTCGCGAACCCGGACCGCACGTCGGTGTCCTTCATGCGCAGCTACCCCAACCGGATCCCGCTGTCAGGGGCCGTGGTCCAGCGGGTCGCGCGCCACGTCGCGAGGTTCGAGTTCGACCGGCTCTACAACAACTTCCGGGGCATCATCCCGACCGACGCGCGGGAGGTCGTGCTGCGCTCCGCGGAGCGCCACGCGGCCTGGACGAGCGGCGCCTACGACCACCTCACGTAAGACCCAGTTGTGGGCGGGATCGTTGCGACTACGCGTCCCTTTTAGCCGCAACGATCCCGCCCACAACCCCGACTCAGCAGCAGCGGGCTCCTGGGGTCGCGTCCTCGGCCGCGTGGCGCTCCCGCCAGTAGTCCCGGACGGTCGGCACCTCGGCGTCCGGGTGGACGCGGCGCAGGTGCGCCACGTACCGCGCGTAGTCGCTCTCGCCCAGCACGCCGGCGACGTACCAGGCGAGAGCGCGCCAGCCCCGGCGGACGACGGCGAGCGCGCCGCCGCCGTCCGCCATCGGGGCCGGAACCGGAACGGGGAGCGAGCTCACGCGTGCGTCCCCGCCCGGAGCTTGTCCGGGTTCTCGTCGTAGTAGGCGGTCCACTGGGCGGCCACCTCCCGTTCGGCGTCGGTGGACACGAGGCCGGACGGCGCGAACAGCGCCGACTTCGCGTCCGGCTCCTCGGTGGTCGGCAGGCCGCCGGCCCGGATCGCCTTGACGCACACCCACAGCGCCACCAGGGCGACGATCAGCACCAGCAGCGCGAACACTATGGACAGCGTGCCCTGCAGGGACGTGTTGCGGATGACGGCGTCCATCGCCGTCGTGTCCGCAGCCGTCCCGAACGACGTCTCGCCCGCCGCCCGCGCCTCGCGGAACGCGTTGTGCTGCGCCCAGTACCCGAGGGTCGGCTCGGGCGAGAAGATCTTCTGGAACGACGCCGTCATGGTCACCGCGAGGTCCCACACGAGCGGGACGGCGGGGATCCACGCCCACTTGAGGTAGCCCTTCTTCACCACGACGACCGTGACCAGCGCGAGCGCCATCGCGGCCAGGAGCTGGTTCGCGATGCCGAACAGCGGGAACAGCGTGTTGATGCCGCCCAACGGGTCGGTCACGCCCATGAGCAGGATCGCGCCCCACAGGCCGCACACCACTATCGAGCAGATCCACGCGCCCACCCGCCAGGAGGGGTCGCGGAACTTGCGCAGCGGACCGCCGAGGTTGCCGAGCGTGTCGGACAGCATGAAGCGGGCGACGCGCGTGCCGGCGTCGACCGTGGTGAGGATGAACAGGGCCTCGAACATGATCGCGAAGTGGTACCAGAACGCCGTCATCGCGGACCCGCCCAGGAACGAGCCGAGGATCTGCGACATGCCGAACGCGAGGGTCGGGGCGCCGCCCGTCCGGGAGATGATCGATTCCTCGCCCACCGAGTCGGCGGCGCCCTGGATCTCCGCCCCGGTGGCGGGCGGACCCGCCAGGCCGAGGCTGTTCACGTAGTCCGCGGCGGCGCCCGGCTCGCCGCCGGTGAGCGTGGCGGGGGCGTTCATCGTGAAGTACAGGTGCTGGTCGATCGAGATGGCGGTGACCAGCGCCATGATCGCCACGAAGGACTCGGTGAGCATGCCGCCGTAGCCGATGAGCCGGAGCTGGCTCTCCTTCTCCACCAGCTTGGGGCTCGTCCCCGACGAGATCAGGGAGTGGAACCCGGACAGCGCCCCGCACGCGATGGTGATGAACAGGAACGGGAACAGCGTGCCCGCGAAGGCGGGGCCGTTGCCCTCGATCGCGAAGCTGGAGACGGCGGGGGCCTGCACCGCGGGCTGCGCGATGAGCACGCCGACGGCGAGCAGCACGATGGTGCCCACCTTCATGAACGTGGACAGGTAGTCGCGCGGGGCGAGCAGCAGCCACACCGGCAGCACGGACGCGAGGAACCCGTAGCCCACGATGAGCCAGGCGACGGTCACCGGCTCGAGGGTGAACGTCTCGGCGCCCCACGGGGTGTCGGCGACCCAGCCGCCCGCGACGATCGCCAGGACCAGCAGCACGACGCCGATCACCGACACCTCGGAGACCCGGCCCGGGCGGAGGTACCGCAGGTAGACGCCCATGAACAGCGCGATCGGGATCGTCATGCCCACGGAGAACACGCCCCATGGCGACTCCGCCAGGGCGTTGACCACCACGAGCGCGAGCACGGCCAGGATGATGATCATGATGACGAAGACGCCGATCAGGCCGGCGGCGCCGCCGATGGAGCCCATCTCGTCGCGGATCATCTGGCCGAGCGACCGGCCCCGGCGCCGGGTGGACAGCCACAGGACCAGGTAGTCCTGGACGCAGCCGGCCAGGACGGCGCCGATGATGATCCACAGGGTGCCGGGCAGGTAGCCCATCTGGGCGGCGAGGACCGGGCCGACCAGCGGGCCCGCGCCCGCGATGGCGGCGAAGTGGTGCCCGAACAGCACGCGGCGGTCCGTGGGCGCGAAGTCCCGGCCGTTCTCGTGCTCCTCGCCGGGCGTGGCGCGGTCGTCCCGCGGCCGCACCACCTTGTACTCGATCAGCCGGGCATAGAAGCGATACGCGATGACATACGTGCCGACGGCGGCGACCACGAAGTACGCGCCGTTGACGGCCTCGCCGCGCACGAACGCGACGAGGGCCCAGGCGACCGCCGCGACGACTGCGATCGCCGCGAAGATCAGCTTCTTGCCGGTGGTCATGGGTCTGCGGTCGATGATCGCGACCGGGGGGAGGTCCGGATTGGTCCGGACCAGCTCAACGTGCTCGGGTGAGCGCACGGCGGCCTCCTTGCCGGGGTGGCCGGCCCAGCGAGGGGGCCGGAACCTGGATGAAATCCTTACTGCCGACAGACTCTAGTTGCCCCGGAACGCGAAGAACCAGGCCCGGAGCCACTGACGGAACTGTCAGATGTACAGGTCAGGGGAGTGATCTGTACGTCTGACACGTCCAGGTGTGGGAGCCTCGTGCCCATGACCTCCACTCTGCTGACCTCGCGCGTCAGCTCAGCGCGTCTGATCGCCGCGTTTCTCGTGTGCGCGTCAGCGATCCTGCTGTTCGCCGTCCACGTGCGGCCGATCGCCTATGTCCCGCTGGTGCTGGGCATCGCGCTGGGCCTGTGGGCCGACCGCGCGCTGGGTCGCGACCTCGCCCTGATCGGCCTCGGGATGGGGATCATCTCGACGATCTCGCTCAAGGCCGACCTGTCGAACGCCGGGATGCTGCGCTTCACGCTCGCGCTCGGCGGGTCGGTGCTGGTGCCGTGGGCGCTGTCCCGGTTCGTGCTGAAGCAGGACACCATCCAGTTCCCCGTGCTCACCGGACGCCGCTGGGGGCGCGGGCAGTGGATCTACCTCGCCGCCGTGGTGGTGCTGGGGTACGTGCTCCTGCCCTTCTACTTCCTGGGCTCGGGCGCGTACCTGAACTGGCCCGACCTCAACGGGACCCAGGACATCTGGCGGCTGTTCGTCGGCGTGAACGCCGTCGGCATCTGGGACGAGCTGTTCTTCATCTGCGTGGTGTTCGCCCTGCTCTGCCAGCACTTCCCGATGTGGCAGGCCAACGTGCTGCAGTCGATGATCTTCGTGTCGTTCCTGTGGGAGCTCGGCTACCGCGAGTGGGGCCCGCTGCTGACGGTGCCGTTCGCGCTGGTCCAGGGCTGGATCTTCGCGAAGTTCAAGTCGCTGAGCTACGTCGTGGCGGTGCACCTGCTGTTCGACGCCGTGGTGTTCGCCGTCCTGGTGCACGGGCACCACCCGGAGCTGTTCGACATCTTCGTGACCGCGCCCTGATCGCTGGGTCAGACGGCCGGGGTGTCGACCGACCGCGCGGCGCGGGCAACGACAAAGGCGGGCCGCCGAGCATGACGCTCGGCGGTCCGCCGGCTTGCTGGGGGTGTCTTCTCGGTTACGACCAGCTACCCGATCCGCCGCCGAAACCGTTGACGGTGGAGACGGACCCGGCCTGGAAGTGGCCGAGGAGGTTGGAGCTGCCGTCGAAGAACAGGAGGCTCGTGTAGACCGAGGTCGCCTGGAACTCGAAGCTTTGCGTAGCGGAATAGAGCCGGTTGAGGTCGTCGGTGTAGACATCACCATAGAGGGCACCGCCGCCTGGCGTGGTAAGGCCGCCGGCCTTGCCGTTGAACGTCTTGCCGCCGTTCTTGATGGTCACCTGGAACTGCAGGTAGAACATGAAGCTCGCGACGCTGCCGTTGGCCGGATATGAGGTATCTGCCTCAAGGAGCGCCGCGGCAGCGGCATCGACCTTGTCCTGCGCCAACTTGCCGTGCGCGTGCCGCACGAACCCGTCCGCAACTGCCTGACGGTCCACGGCCGGACTTTCCTCACCAGTCACTTGCTCGACCATATGCTGGCCTCCCTAGTAGGTCGGGCTCACGCACCCGCCTTCGAGCGCCTTTGCCCTCTGAGGCACTTCGCGGAGCGCGAAGAACCACAATCGGAACCTAGGAAGGAAGCATCCTGCTGTCCACCGGGGGCGCTTGTTGCCGCCTCAGAAATGGGTTTCTCAACGGGGTTTTCCCGGGTGAATTACGGCGGATCGCACGAGTTTGTCTCACCCCGTTCGACGATCCGCACTAAATTCACCCGCTGGGCTGTGGACGGCTGTGGCTGGCCAGGTCAGGACGCTAGGAGTCGGAACCGTCGTTGGAACCCGGACCGCCGACGGCGGCCAGCAGGTCGCGGACGTCCTCGACCTCGATCCGGATCGCGTCGGCATCGGACTGCGCCAGCGCCTTCGCCTCGGCGTCCTTGCCGCCCTCGATCTCCTGGTCGGCCGGCTGCAGCCCGCCGTAGTGATGCTCGACGAGCGCGGCCAGCAGCGCGATGTCGAAATCCGTCGCATGGAGCGACGCGATCCCGTTCACCTGCGCGTCGGTGAGCATGCCGTGGTTCCCGCCCTCGTGCGAGTGCGCGGTGGCACCCACCCGGGGCCCGCTGCCGTCGTCGGGCAGCTCGGTGTCGAAGCCGTCCTCGGCGAGCGCGAGGGCCTCCTGGCCCGCCGCCGGAACCGGGATGTCACGTGCCTCCAGCCAGTCGGCGAGCTCGCGGACCCGGCCCGCCGACGCCTCGCCGACGTCGACCGCCAGGGCGAGCACGTCGTCGTCGGTGGACCGCCCGGGGGCGAGCGCCGCGAGCTGCACGGCCTGCGCGTTGTGCTCGATCGCGACGGCGACATAGCCGGCGTCCGCGTCGGAGTACCCGGCGGCTTCCTGCTTGGCCGGGACCAGCACCCCCAGCCACAGCAGCAGCGCAAGCACGACGGCGAGACCTCCGGCGAGCACGGCCCCCATGATCCGGAGCCGCCGCCCCAGCCCGTACGCCGACGGCGTCGCCGTCGGCCCCTGATCAGGCACATCGCCCGACGGCGGGGTGGTCTCCTCGGTCGTCGAGTCCTGGGGCGTCATGTCCGGGAGGCTCCCATATAACCCCCCGCCCGCGCCAGGCCGCCCGCGAGCACTCCAACGGTCCGTCCGCCGAGGTAGGGCGAAGTAGTCGGCTGGCGAGGTAGTCATGCGGCGAGGTAGTCACCCAGGTCGCGCTGAGTGACTACCTCGCCGCATGACCTCGCCAGAGTTCTAACTCGGCGGGGGTGGGGTCAGCGGCTGAACGATGTCTGCATCTGCGGGTTCAGGCTGGTCTGCCGGACTCGCTCGGCCGGACCGTCGATCGAGTTGTCGATGTCGAACGTGTCGAACCCGATGCCGAGGTCGTTCGAGTACGCGTACCCGTTGTAGTAGTACGTCGACCAGGTACCGCCGCTGCTGACACCCTCGCCGCGGTCGAACCACGCGACCTCACGCGGGTTCGCCGAGTCGGTGAAGTCGAACACCGAGACGCCACCCTGGTACCAGGACTGGACCATCAGGTCCTTGCCCTCGACCGGGATCAGCGACCCGTTGTGCGCCACGCAGTTCTCGTTGGCGGTGTTGATCCGCGGGATCTTGTAGTAGGACGCCAGCTCGAGCTTCTTGCCGTATCGGCCGCGCTCGATGTCGTAGATGCCGTTGGCGCCCAGCTCCGGCGCGTACTCGCCGGTGCAGGTCGCGAGACCGCCGCCGCCGAGCTCGTCGGTGAAGACCACCTTGGTGGCGTCGTTGTTGAAGGTCGCCGAGTGCCAGAACGCGAAGTTCTCCGTGTCCCGAACTCGGCTGATCACCTTCGGGCTTTCCCGGTTCGAGATGTCCATGAGGATGCCGTCGCCCATGCACGCACCGGCGGCCAGGTCGTACTTGGCGTAGGTGGTGATGTCGTGGCAGCCGCTCGTGGTGGAGGCGCGGCGGTCGGGGTCACCCTCGTAGCCGCCGTCCGGGAACAGGTTCGGCGTCGCGACCAGCGCGGCCGACGTCGGGCTCCGCACCGGGATCTTCACGATCGAGACGAAGTCGTGCGGCGGCTGGCAGTCCGGGTACGTCGTGTTCGGCGAGTACGACGACACGTAGGCGTACAGGTTCCGGCCGTCCTTGGACGGAGCCAGCGAGTTCGTGTGCGAACCGCAGTCGGTCTCGACCGACTTGATGTATTCGGGAGCGAGCGGGTTGGAGATGTCCCAGATCTTGATGCCCTCCCACGCCGCCTTCTCGGTGGCCGGGAGCGTGGTCGAGCTGCAAGAGTCGTCGCTGCGCGACGAGTCCGTGGACAGCACCAGGATGTCCTTGTAGACCGAGACGTCGTTCTGCGAGCCCGGGCAGTACACCTGGACTACCTGCTCCGGATTCTCCTTGTCCGTCAGGTCATAGACGGTGAACCCGTCGTAGTTTCCCGCGAACGCATACTTGCCCTGGAACGCGATGTCCGAGCCCGTGCCCTGCAGCGCTCCGTTCTTGGGCTGATTGCTCAGATGGGTCATGTTCGATGACGCCGTCTCACCCGGCGGTACGTCCGGATCCGCGACAGCAGCGGCCACGGGCCCCGCGAGCGCCACGGCCGCGGCGGCGAAGAACGCCGTCAGGGCGACACCAGCGGCGCCCCGCGCACGAGATCGAGTAAAGGTTTTACGACGCACGGGCGTCACACCTCCTAGGTCGGTTGAGGCAGTGTCACGCACAGGAACCTCCCAGCACCAGGAATATTGGTGATTTTTTACATGGTGGTGACAATTCACCCCGTAACGGCGCAGAGGGGGCAGCCGGGGGCGACTCACGCAGGTCATACCACCTTGGTAGATTCCGGCGGACCGATGACGTAGTCGTGGCAGAGCACGCGAGAGGATCACCCGTGGAGATGCTGACAGGTACCGCACGACGTGCGCGGATCCGAGCCCTCGCGCTCGGCGTTGCCGTGCTCGCGCCGGCCCTCGTGCTGTCCGCCTGCGGCCCGGACGAGGAGCCGGCGGCCGTCTCGACGCCGGGCTCCGTCGTCCTGCAACCGGGGAAGCCGGGCGAGAAGAACGAGACGATCGCACCCGAGGACTACGAGGGACCGCCCGCCCAGGCACCCTTCACGGAGGCCGACGCCGGCTTCCTGAGCGACATGATCCTGCACCACGGGCAGGCCATCGAGATGTCGGTCCTGGTCCCGGAGCGCAGCGCATCTGAGCAGATAAAGAAGTTCGCGGCCCGCATCGATGTGGTGCAGGGCAGCGAGATCGACCTGATGTCCGGCTTGCTGGAGGACAACGAGTACCCCGTGCCCATGACCGCCGAGGGCGGGGACGGCTCCGGGCCGCGAGCTCCGGAGCACGGGCACGACGCCGCCGACATGCCCGGCATGCTGACCGACGCCGAGATGGCAGCGCTCGAGAAGGCGTCCGGGACGGAGTTCGACCGGCTGTATCTCGAGGGCATGATCAAGCACCACGAGGGCGCACTCACGATGTGCGAGGAGATCGCGGCATCCGGGAGCAAGGAGCGCGTCCTCGAGCTCGCGACCAACATCGCCGCCGACCAGATGGCGGAGATCGACCGGTTGGCGAACATGCGCGCCGAGCTGTGACGCGCCGGCCGTGACATGACGATCGCCGGGGCAGAGCTGTTCGCTCTGTCCCGGCGATCTTCGTTGGTCAGGCCCGACGCCGGTTCAGCAGGATCAGGCCCGCGAGCGCCGCCAGCAGGCCGAGTGCCGCGAAGAGGATGACGCTGATGCCGACGGCGCCGGCCCCCGAGCCGTCGACCTTGGTGCGGAGCATGCCCGTGCCGTCGGACAGCTGCGTCGTCCCCGAAGCCACCTCGGTGGTGCCGGACGCGAGCCTGCTGGAACCGTCGGCGAGCTGGCTGGTGCCGTCGGCGAGGGTGACGGCGCCGGCTGCCAGCGCCTGAGTGCCCGCGTCGAGTGCGCCTGTGCCGTCGACGAGGGTGCGGGTGCCCTTCCGTGCGTCCCTGAGGCCGTCGCGGACCTTGACCGACCCGTCGGCCAGCCGCTGCGACTTCGCGACCTTCGGGACCACGCGGTCGCGCACCTTGATGATGCCGTCGACGAGCTGGCCGGAGCCGGTGTGCAGCTCGGCAACGCCGGAGACGAGCGCCGGCGTCTTGGAGAACAGCGTGGCGTTGCCGTCAGCCACCCGTGTCGCGCCGGAGAGCACCTCGGGCATCTTCTTCCTGAGCGCATCGGCCCCACCTGCGACCAAGGCACTGCCGCCAGCCACCTTCTTGGCCCCTGCGACAAGAGTCGAGCTACCTTCATACGCTGAGCCGACGCCGGCGACGTACTCCTGGATGCCTGGCGCGAGCCTCCCGATGCCACCCTGCAACGCGGCGCCACCAGCCTTGACCTTCTCCGAGCCGACTGCGACGGCGTCCGTGCCGTCCGCCAGGGTCCCGACGCCTGCGGCAACCTGCTGAACACCGCCAGACACCTGCACAGTGCCTCCGGCCACGGCCGCCGAACCGCTCGCAACGGCAGAAGCTCCGGCCGACAGCTTGCCGAGCGAACCGCCGAGACCGGCAGCACCTTCCTTGGCCTGATCGGCTCCCGCCACAACCTGTCCGGCCCCGGCAGCCAGGCCGCCGGCGGATGCCGCGAGCCCTTCGAGCTGCTGCTTCAGGGCAGGGTCATCGGTGGTTCCAGCGAGTTCGGTCAGCTTCGCCTGGAGAGCCTGGTTGCCACCCTGGACCTGCTGCGCACCCGAGACGAGGCCGCCGAGCTTCGTGGCGAGCACATCCGCGCCGGCCTTCGCCGCGGCAGCGCCGTCCGCCACCGGTGCGGCGCCTTCCGCCACCTGCTGCGCCCCTGCGGCTGTGCCTGCCGCGCCCTGCACGAGCGTCGGCGTAGCTGCGTCGAGCTGCTGCATACCGGCGTTGAGCTGGTCGACGCCCGCGTCCAGAGCAAAGGCGCCAGCGGCCAAGGTCCCCGCGCCGGACTGGAGATCGCTGGTCCCGTTCAGGATTGCTCCGTTGTTTGCCGCGAGGAGCGACAGCCCACCGTTGAGTGCCGAGTTGCCTGCGTAGACCAGGGCCGTCCCGCCCGCGACGTCCTTGGTTCCGTCCGCGAGCGGAGTCACGCCCTCGTCGTTGATTCTCTCTACGCCGTCCTGCAGCTTCAGAGACCCGTCGGCGAGTTGCTCGGCGCCGTCCGCAAGCTCGGGCGCCTTGGTGTCCAGCGTGCCGAGCCCGTCATTCAGCTTCCGCGAACCGTCGGTCAGCCGCAGCGACGCATCCGCCAGGTCAGAGACGTCTTGCGCCGTCTCGGCGGTTCCGTCCGCGATCTTCTTCGATCCGTCGTGCAGCTTGATCACGCCCGCACGCAGCTCAGCGGCTCCGGAGTCGAGCTGCCCGGCGCCGTCCGCAAGCTTCTCGACGCCCGGCACTACGTCGTTCTGCACAGCGATGTTGAGGTCGGTCGCCCCGGCATCGAGGTCGCCCACGCCGGAGACCAGCTCGGCCTGGACGCCGTCATTCAGCTCGCCTGCGCCGTCGGCCAGCTGATCCGCGCCGTCCGCGACCTGGCCCTGGAACACGAGCATGAAGGCCGTGGCCACTATCGCGCCGATGAGCAGGAAGGCGACGCCCACCGCCATCAGGATCGTGGGTGCTGGTCCGGGTCGTTGTGATCGGGTGGCATGCAACTGCGTCATCGGTTCGCCTCTCGTTCGCGGGCGTCCCTGCCGCGCGAAAAGTTGTCCGACCGGCGCCCCTGTTCGCCGGGCCCGCCGCCGTTGGCGGGCACGAAGCCCGTCATCTCGGGCGTCTGCGCCGAAGGTACCGGCCAGGACGGCCGCGCGGAACGCTTCTACTGATCACATCTCAGTAAAGGACAGAAGATCACCCGCACCGACGTCCGCGCAGTTCAACCCGGCAATCGAGGCATCAGCCCAGCCGCGCGTCGACCGCCTCCGCCGAGAATCGGTCGTCGACGGCGACCCGCGCGAGCCCGATCAGGACGGCGTCCGGCCCGAGCACGGCCGGCCGGATCCGCAGGCGCGCGGTCGCCCGGGGCTGCGCCCCCGCGTAGATGCCGGCCCGGATGCCGGCGATCATCGCCGGCACCGCCAGCTCCCCGGCGACCACCAGGTCGGCCGGGTTGAGCACCCCGACCACCACGGCCAGCACCCGCCCGATCAGCCCGGCGGCCCGGTCCAGCTCCGCGGTCACCAGCGGGTCGCCACGTTCGGCGAGCTCGCGCAGCTCGGCGAGCGAGCCGACGTCGGCCCCCGCCTCCCCGAGCCGGCGCAGCAGCGCCGCGCCGCCCGCCTCCGCGGCGAGGCACCCTCGGCGGCCGCACCGGCAGACGGCGTCGCCGCCCACGTCGATGTGCCCGATGTCGCCGGCGCCGCCGTCGGTCCCGCGGTACGTGCGACCGTCGATGACGAGCCCCGCCCCGAGGAATCCAGACACCTTGACCAGCACGAACGGCTGCGGCCGGCCCTCGCGCCGCACGCCGAGCTCGGTGAACTCGCCGTACGCCATCGCGTCGGCGTCGTTCTCGAGGTGGACCGGCACGTCGAACCGCTCGCGCACGGTCTCCACGACGGGCCACGCGCCCCAGCCCGGCATGACCGGCGGATCGGACAGGCGGTGGCTGTCCGGGTCGACCGGCCCCGGCACGGACAGCGCGACGCCGCCGACCTCGGCCGGCTTGATCCCGGCGTCGGCCAGGAGCGTGTCGAACCCGTCCAGCACCTGCGGTACGACGACGCCCGGGCCGGCCGCGAGGTCCACGGCCAGGGGCGCCCGGGCCAGCAGGGCTCCGTGCGGGTCGACGACGGCGAGCGCCACCGCGGCCGAGGTCTGCGCGCCCTGCAAGGCCGCGCCGTCGGGCACGGTCCCGAGCTCGAGCGCTGCCACGAGCACCAGCGAGTCGGCCGGGTCGAAGACGAACCGCTCGGAACGCCGTCCGCCCGTCGCCCCCGCGTCCCCCGCCGCGCGGACGATGCCCGCCGCCACGAGCGCGTCCATCCGCTGTGCCACGGTGACGCGCGACAGCCCCGTCAGCTCAAGGACCTGGGTACGCGTGGTCGCCCGCCCGCTCCTGATGAGCTGCAGGATCTCGCCCGCGCCTGCTGCCACGTTCTGCCTCAGTTCTCCCCGGCCCCATTATCCCTTGTCGGCGCCGGCCGTCAGCCCCTCGGTGAGGGCACGCTCGGCCACTCCGTACAGAATCACGATCGGCACGGTGAGGAGCACGCTGCCCGCCATGAGGACCGTCTTCGACACCTCCTGGCCGTCGGCCAGGCGGGTAAGCCCGAGCGAGACGGTCCACAGGTCCTGCTTGGCGGAGAGGAACAGGAGCGCGAACAGGAACTCGTTCCACGCGATCATGAACGAGTACAGCGCGGTCGACATGATGGTCGGCATCGCGAGGGGCATGGTGATGCGGGTCAGGATCTGGAAGCGGGACGCGCCGTCGATCACCGCCGCCTCGTCGATCGACTCCGGGATGCCCGCCAGGTAGTTGCGCAGCATGTGCACCGAGACGGGCACGGTCAGCGCCACGTACGCGATCACGAGCCCCACCAGGGACGACCCGAGCCCCAGCACCTGGAAACCGACGAACACCGGCACCGCGATGATGATCGTCGGGAACAGGTACACGGCCAGGAACAGCCACGAGACCTGCGAGCGCCCCGCGAACCGCAGACGCGTCAGCGCGTACGACGCCGGGACCACCAGGGCGATCGTCAGCGCCGACGCCGCGACGGCGACGATCGCCGAGTTGCGCATGAACCGCGCGAACCCGTACCCGCCGTCCGCCTCCGAGGCCAGCACGTCGCGGTAGGTCTCGGTGGTGATCCGGTCGAGGGCGGGCAGCACGCGCAACGGCTCGCGGAGCAGGTCGTCGATGCGCACGAAGCTCAGCGACAGCATGTAGGCGAACGGCAGCACGGTGGCCAGGACGAACGCCACGATCACGACGACGCGCAGCACTCGCAGCACGCCGCTCTGGACGGTCACCGTACTCATCACGCCTCCCTCTGCCGGGCCGTCAGGCGCAGGTAGAGCGCCAGCGCGACGCCCAGGAACACGGCCATCACCGCGGCGGTCGCGCTCGCGCCGCCGATGTCGCTCGACCCGGTGAGCTGCTCGAACACCCGCACGGAGGCCACCTGTGTGCCGGCGGCGCCGCCGGTAAGCAGGTAGACGTCCTCGAACTCGTTGAAGGCCATCACCATGCGGAACAGCACCAGCAGCGCCACGGTGGGCAGCAGCTGCGGCAGCACCACGAACCAGAACTTCTGCAGGGGCGTGGCGCCGTCGACGACGGCGGCCTCCTCGATCTCGCGGCTCAGGCCCGTCAGGGCCGCCCCGAGGAACAGGAACGCGAAGGGGAAGTACCGCCAGATGTCGTAGACGATGACGGTCAGGAGGGCCGTGGGCGCGGAGCTGAGGAAGCTGACCGGGTGCTCCCACCCGAGCACCTGCGTGCCGAACGCGTTCACGACGCCGTACTGCGGGTTCAGCGCGACCTGCCACACGAACGTCGTGGCGACGACCGGCGCCACGTACGGGAGCAGCATCACCGCGCGCAGGGGCGCCCGGAACCGGAACCGGTCCCGGAACGCCAGCGCGGCCACGAGGCCCACCGTGATCGAGCCGACGGTGGTCGCCACCGAGTACTCGACGGTGGTGAGCAGCGACTGCCAGAACGCGGGCGCGGCGAGCACGTCGGCGTAGTTCTCGAGCGTGACCTCGTTGAACAGCCCGTTCCGGGCCACGTCCACGTACCGCGCGTCCTGGAACGACAGCACCACGGTCCACACGATGGGGACCACGATGATCGCGGCCACCACGAGTGTCACCGGCGCGATGAGCGTGATCCCGTCGCGGCTCTCGGACCCCCGCAACTTCGACGCCATGCCAACCCTCCCTTCCTCCTTTGTTGTGGGCGTGATCGTTGCGCCCACAACGGGCGCGTAGACGCAACGATCACGCCCACAACCAGCGGGTTCAGTCGCGGCCGGCGATGTCGGCCACTGCCTCCTGCATGGTCGTCTGGGCCTGGGCGGCGTCGACGCTGCCGGAGCCGAGGTCGGCGGCGGCCTTCGCGAGCGGCAGCTCGCTCGTGATCGGGCCGAGGATCGCGCCCTGGTCCTGCGGCAGCGCCCAGCGGTCCGCCGACTCGGGGGCCGCGGCGAGGGTGTCGGTCACCTCCGCGGGCCACACGTCGGAGAACGTCTTCTTGGAGTCGACGCCGATCTCCAGGTCGGACCACGCGTCTGTGTACTCGGTCGGGTTCTCCGCCGTCCCGGTGCGCACGGGGACCTTGCCCTCGGGCGCCATGGACAGCCAGTCCACGTAGGCGTCGGACATCATGTACTCCACGAAGTCCGTGGTCTCAGGGTCCGCGCCGTCGGTGATCCCCCAGGACACGAACTCGACGTACCCGGCGGCGTCCCCGCCCGAGGACGGCCCTTCCACCACGGGGACGACGGCAGTGTTCTCGGCGAGCCAGCCCGGGTCGTCGGCGCACTCGTCGCACGACGGCGTGAACTCCTCGCGCAGGCCCGCCATCTCGTCCAGCAGGAACGACGACCAGACGGTCATCGCCGCCTGCCCCGCGAAGTAGGACGACCGCGTCGACTCGACGCCCTGCGTGCCCTCGGGCGAGAACTCGCTGGCCAGGTCGGCGTAGAGCTCGATCGTCTCGGTACACGCGGGGCTGTCGAGGGTCGCCTCGCCCGCGTCGTCCACCAGCTCGCAGCCGTTGCCCTGCGCCAGGAACTCGAGCGTCTGCTGCGTGAACGGGTCGGCCGCGTCCGTGGCCAGGGTGATCCCGTACCGGCCGCCGGTGGTGAGCTCCTCGGCGGCCGCGCGCAGGTCGTCGTAGGTGGTGGGCGGCTCCAGGCCGGCCTCCTCGAAGAGGTCGGTGCGGTAGAAGACCATCATCGGCCACGCGTCCGACGGCACGGCGAGCAGCTCGTCGCCGTCGCTCGTCAGCTCGAGGGCCAGCGGCGTGAACGTGTCCTCGCCGAGCGCGTCGACCACCTCCGCCGCGGCGTCACGGTCGAGGTAGCCGTCCCGGTCGAAGGACCGGACCAGCCCGGGGCTGATCGCGTTCACGACGTCCGGCATGTCGTCGCCGGAGAGCGCCGCTGCGGACAGGAGCTGGGAGACCTGGTCCTCCTCGACCGGCACCAGCTCGGTCTCGACACCGGAGTCCTCGGCCCAGGCGTCCATCGCCGCCTGCTGGATCGCGAGCCGCTCGGGCTGGGTCTCGACGGTCCAGACGGTGATCGTCCCGTCGGACTCGGGGCCGCCGCTGCCACAGGCGGTGAGCGTGAGGGCCGCGGCGGCGGCCGCGGAGGCTGCGATCGTCAGGCGGGCCGCAGCCGCCCGGTTCTGCCGGAACATGACATCTCCTCGTCATCGAGCGAGTGGATCTGCACTTATGTCTAACCTATTGTCGAAAGATGCACAAGGACTTTGAGGAAGATGCCGCCGACGCCGCCGCGCGCGTCCTCGACACCAACTGGACCGGCCGCTACACGGTCCCGGCCACGGGGCTGTACCCGCACCAGTGGAGCTGGGACTCGGCGTTCGTCGCGATCGGCAACCGGCACCGCGCGCCGGGACGCGCGCGGGCGGAGCTGGTCACGCTCCTCGACGCCCAGTGGTCCGACGGGCGGGTGCCGCAGATCGTCTACGACGTCGGCCGCGACGACGACTACGCGCCGGGCGCGGAATTCTGGCGGTCGGCCACCTCAGGACTGGTGCAGCCGCCCGTGCACGCCTGGACCGCGTGGCTCGTGCACTGCGCGGACCCTGCCGGTTCGGTGCGGGAAGGGTTCCTCGCGCGGGTGTATCCCCTGCTCGCGCGCTGGCACGACTACCTGCACGGCCCGCGCGCGGGCGCCGTCGGGCTGCCGGTGACGAAGCATCCGTGGGAGACCGGCACGGACAACTCGCCGCTGTGGGACGCCGCGCTCGAACGCGTGCCCCCGGAAGCGCGCACGGCCATCCGACGGCCGGACCTGCGGCACGCCGGGACTGGCGAGCGACCCGGCAGCCGCGACTACCGGCGTTACTACCACCTCGCCGAGGCCTACCGCGACGCCGGCTGCGCCGACGACGTCCCGATCGGCTTCGCCATGGTCTGCCCCCTGTTCACCTCGGTACTGGCTGTCTCGGAGCTCGCCCTGGCCAGGATGGCGGCCGCGTTGTCGGACGGCGGGGGCGCCGCGCACGAGGCGGCCGCCGCCCGCGTGATCACCACGATCGACGAGCATCTCTGGGACGACGAGCTCGGACTGTACGTGGCACTGGACGACACCACCGGCGAGCGCGTCCGTAGCGCGACGGTGAACGGCCTGGTCCCGTTGCTCCTGGCCGACGGACTGCGGAAAGGCCGCGCCGAACGCCTGCTGGAGGCGCTCACGGGCCCGGGATTTCTGGGTGGTGGGCCGTACCTACCGAGCACCGCCCGGGACGATCCGGCGTTCGACCCCGCCCTGTACTGGCGGGGACCCGCGTGGTTCAACACGTCGTGGCTGCTGGTGCGTGCCGTCCGGGCGCTGGGCCACGTCGACGTCGCGGCGCGCCTGCTCGAGCACTTCGACATCGCCGCACCGGATTTTCCCGAGTACGTGGATCCCAGCACCGGAGCCGGCCGGGGGACGCGCCAGTTCTCCTGGACAGCCGCCCTGACACTGGACGCACTGCTCTCGGACGAGTCGGACGTGCTGCCGGAGCAATAGCGTCGACCCGAACGACAGTCCGCTTCGATCACACGGCTATGCCTGCCGATCGACCCGGATCCATGCGCAACCGTGTGCTCGAAGCGGGCATTGACCACGCACCCGGCTGCGCCTCCGCGCAGCAGAAGGCCCCGGCTCCCCACAGGGGAACCGGGGCCTTCTCGCGATCAGACGATCACGCGGTCACGCAGTCAAACGAGCACGCAGTCAAACGAGCAACCAAGCGTGAGCTCAGCCGGCGATGACCTTCACGCCGATCTTGGCCGACACCTCAGGGTGCAGGCGGATCGCCACGGTGTACTCGCCGGTCGTCTTGATGGACTGACCGATCTCGATCTTGCGCTTGTCGACGGACGGGCCACCGGCAGCGGCAACCGCACCGGCGATGTCTGCCGTGGTCACCGCACCGAACAGGCGGCCACCGGGGCCGGCGTTCGCCGTGACGGTCACCGGCTTCGCGGACAGCGAGTCGGCCAGGGCCTTCGCGTCGTCCAGCGATGCGATCTCGCGGCTCTTGCGAGCCTTGCGGATCGCGTTGATGTCGGACTCGGCGCCCTTGGTCCAGGGCGTCGCCAGCGAACGCGGGATGAGGAAGTTACGGGCGTACCCGTCCTTCACCTCAACCACGTCGCCGGGCTCACCCAGGCCGGTCACCTCGTGGGTCAGGATCAGCTTTGCCATTGTTCTCGATCCCTTCCTCAGCGAGCCGTCGACGTGTACGGCAGCAGGGCCATCTCGCGGGCGTTCTTCACGGCCTTCGCGATCTGACGCTGCTCCTGCACGGAGACGCCGGTGACACGCCGCGCGCGGATCTTTCCGCGGTCGGAGATGAACTTGCGCAGGAGCGCCGTGTCCTTGTAGTCGATGTTGTTGATCTTCGCCGACTTCAGCGGGTTGATCTTCTTCTTGGGCTTGCGCACCACAGGCTTCGCCATGGTGTTGCTCCTTCGTCAGGTGCTGCCCGCTCGGCCTGGCAGGCCGGGCGAGCAAAAAAGGTGAACTGGGGGGTGCCGATCAGAACGGCGGGTCGTCCGAGAACGAACCACCGGACGACGCCGGGCCTGCCGTGGCCCACGGGTCGTCGTTGCTCTGACCGCCACCGGAAGAACTGAATCCTCCACCGGAGCCGCCGCCCTGCTGGGCGCCGCCACCGTTGAAGCCACCGCCGCCACCGCCACCGAAGCCGCCGCCACCGCCGGACCGCTGGGCCCGGGTGACCTTGGCCGTGGCGTAGCGCAGGGACGGACCGATCTCGTCCACCTGCAGCTCCACGACGGTTCGCTTCTCGCCCTCACGGGTCTCGTAGGAGCGCTGGACCAGGCGACCCTGCGCGATGACGCGCGTGCCCTTGGTCAGCGACTCCGCGACGCTCTCCGCGGCCTCGCGCCAGATCGAGCAGCGCATGAACAGGGTTTCCCCGTCCTTCCACTCGTTGCTCTGGCGGTCGAAGGTGCGCGGGGTCGACGCCACCGTGAAGTTGGCGACCGCAGCACCTGAAGGGGTGAAGCGCAGTTCCGGGTCCCCGGTGAGGTTCCCGATCACTGTGATGACAGTTTCACCAGCCATGCCAATTCCTCGATTCAGTCGACGTTCCGTACGCGGTATCCGGGCTCGCGGTGAATGCAACCACGAGACACTGACACTCGCGCGGGCGCAGAGGGTTCAGTTCGGACGACTCACTTGTCGCCGGTGCGCAGGATCTTGGTCCGGAGCACGACCTCGTTGAGGCCGAGCTGACGGTCCAGCTCCTTGGCGGTGGCAGACGTCGCGGTGAAGTCGACCACGGCGTAGATGCCCTCGGACTTCTTCGCGATGTCGAAGGCCAGACGGCGGCGCCCCCAGATGTCCACCTTGTCGACGGAGCCACCCTCGGTCGTGATGACCGACAGGTACTTGTCGAGCGACGGGGCAACGGTGCGCTCCTCGACCTCCGGGTCCAGGATCACCATCAGTTCGTACTGACGCATGTGTATACCCACCTCCTCTGGTCTCAGCGGTCACGGTCGATCCGTGACAGGAGGGTTCACAGCAAGGGCCAAGCCTACCCGCCATGTGCGAAACGGCGGAATCGAGCGCGCGAGACCCCTCTCACAGGAGATCCCGGCCATGACCGAGGGCCGCCTCCCCCTGCGGGGAGACGGCCCTCGGTCACAGCCATCCAGGACGGCGACGGCTACGGTTTGCCGTTTCCGCCACCGTTCCCGGTTGGCGTAGGGGTCGGATCACTGGTCGGATCGCCGGTCGGGAACACGCCCGGCCCCGTCGACACGATCACCTGCACGTCGCTCGCGGCTTGCACCTGGGTGCCCTCGTCCGGGTTGACGTCCATGACCACGCCTTCCCCATAGTCGCTGGACGGCTGGTACTGGATGACCGGATTGAGCCCCGCCTTCTGGATCTCGCGTCTGGCGTTGTTCTCGTCCCCGCCGACCAGGCCGCCCGGCACGTACGCCGTCTCCACGGCCGGGCCTCTCGAGACCTCGACCCTGATCTGCGTGTCCCGTTTCACCTCTTCGCCCTCGTGCTGCACGCTGAGCACGATCCCCGACTCCGCTTCGTTGTCGACCTCGACCACCACGGGGGTCAGCCCGGCGCCGGCCAGGACCGCCATGACGTCCGCGATCTGCTGCCCGCGCAGGTTGGTCGGGACCAGCACCTTGTCGTCCGGGGTGGGCGTCGGGGTGGGGGTGGGCGTCGGGCTCGGCGTCGGAGGGAGCGGCGGCGTGTAGTCCGGGAAGGGCACGACCTCCATGCCCTCGGTGATCTTCTGCATGTACTGGGTCCACGCCGTGACCGGCCACGTACCACCGGTGATGCTGCCGCCCGCCCACTCGCCGAACGGGGTGATCTCGGCCTCTCCGCCCTTCTCGTCCGTCTGATAGAGGCCCACCACCGTCGTGAGCTGCGGGATGTATCCGGCGAACCACGCCGACCGGTTCCCGTTCGTGGAACCTGTCTTGCCCGCGACCGGACGCCGGTTGCCGTCTGCGTCGACGAGCTCCTTCGCGGGCAGACCAGAGCCTTCGTTGACTACCTGCTGCAGCGCGTAGGTCGCCTTCGTCATCACGTCCGGGGAGATGACGCCCGGCTGGGGCGAGCCAGTCCACTCGTAATTGGTCGTGTCGCCGTTCTTCACGGAGGTCACGATGTGCGGCTCGGTCCGCGTGCCCTGAGCGGCGAACGTCGCGTAGGCGCCTGCGAGGTCGACAGCTCGCACGGTGGAGGTGCCAAGCACGTTGGAAAGCTCGGCGTTCGTGGACTCCTTGGGAATACCCGCCCGGATCGCGACGTCCTGCGACTTAGCGGCCCCTATCTCCACGTTGAGCTGCGCGTACACGGTATTCACGGAATTGGCCGTCGCATCGACCAGGTCGATGTCGCCGTACGACTCACCGCCCGATCCCTCCGGCCCGAAGTTGGTAAGTTCCTTCTCCTCCTCGACACCGGTCTCCGGATTCCTCACGCTCCAGCCCGGGATCTGCATCGGGCTGTTGCCCGTGAAGTACTCGTTGAGTTCATGCCCATCCTCGAGTGCGCCGATGAGGGTGAACGGCTTGAATGTGGAACCACCCTGCGCCTTGCCGTCGGTCGCAGCGTTGAACTGCTGCTTCGCGTAGTCGGCGCCCCCGTACAGGGCGCGGATGGCGCCGTCCTTGGGGTCGATGGACACGATGGACACACCTAGCCGCTTCGACGCGGCGCCCTCACCCTTGTACGGGATGGAGGCGGCCGTCTCGACGGCTGCCTGCTGCCACTTCGGGTTGATGGTGGTGTGGATCTCGTAGCCCTTCGTCATGAGGTCGTCCTCAGTGAGTCCAGCCTTGTCGGCGAGCTCCTTGCGAACCTCCTCGAGCAGGAACCCGACCTGGCCCGCGCGGGACGCCGGCTTGTACTTGACCGGCTCGGGGAAGGTGGCCGAGAGGCGCTCCTGCTCGGTGATGGTCCCCATCTGGACCATGTTCCGCAGCACGCGTGCCCACTTCTCCTCGGCGATGGCCTTCGACTCCTCGCCGAACCGCGGGTCCCAGTAGGACGGCGACGGGATGATCCCCACCAGCATCGCGGTCTCGGAGACGGTCAGCTTGGCCGCCGGCTTGTTGAAATACGCCTTCGCGGCGGCCTCGAACCCGTAGGCGCCACGGCCGAGATAGATGCTGTTGACGTAGCCCTCGAGGATCTCGTCCTTCGACTTCTCCTGATCCACCTTGAGGGCCAGGATGATCTCGCGGAACTTGTCCGCGTAGGACGACTGCCCCGGCTCGAAGTACGTGTTCTCCACGTACTGCTGCGTCAGCGTGGACGCACCCTGCCGGGTGCCACCGGTCACGTTGCTGACAAGCGCGCGGACCATTCCCCACGGGTCGACACCAATGTTGTTCCGGAAGTTCTGGTCTTCGGACGCCATCACCGCCTCGGGGATGTACGGCGGCAGCTCGTCGAGCGTCCGGATCGTGCGGTCGACGGCCGCGAACTTGCCCAGGACCTGGCCGTTCTCGTAGTAGACCGTCGTGGTCTCCGAGCCGACCGCATTTGTCTTGCCAGGGACCGACCAGCCGATCCACCCGGCGGTGAACAGGCCCACCGCGAGCGAGATCCCGGTCAGGACAGTGCCGACGACAACGCGCCACGACGGTACCCAGGCGCGAATCCCCGTGCGGTGCGGCCGGGGGTAGTTCCAGATTCCGCGCCGGCGTCGGGGCGTCTGCGGCCAGATCGGAGAAGGACTCCAGTTCGCCACGTCTTCCTCGTTCCTCGAATCGGTTCAGTGAGGGCACTGAACCGACGAAACGATAGAGGATTGATGTCCGCGGCAAGTAGCACAAACGCGTTTTCTCTGTGTACGGCCCGTGTTCGTGACCGAGGTCTCGGACTGGCCCGACCAGCACAGATTGAAGATTTCACCCGTTGCTGGCCGGGCCCGTCCCCGCGCTGGCCGGGCCCGTCCCCGCGCTGGTCGAGCCCGTCGAGACCTACCCGAAGATCCCGCCCCCGTCGTCGGACGGGTCGGCGGACGGATCGCCGCTGCCCCCCTCGGGGCCGGTCGAGACGACGAGAGTCACTTCGCTGCCCACCGGCACCTCCTCGCCCTCGCCCGGGTCGACCTCGATCACCGTGCCCTCGGCCACGGTGTCCGACGGTGCCTCCTCGATGACCGGCGTCAGCTCTGCGGCTTCGAGCTGGTCCTCGGCGTAGCTCTGGTCCTGGTTGGTCAGGCCCCAGGGCACGGTGGTCGTCTCTTCCTCTTCCGCCTCGGAGCCGTTCGAGACCTCGACCTTGATGGTGGAGCCGGACTCCACCTCCTGGCCCTCGTTCTCGACGGTGAGCACGGTCCCGACCGGCTGGTCGCTGTCGACGTCGACCTGCTCGGGGATGAGCTGGACGCCGGCGAGCGCGGACGCGGCAGCGACGTACTGCTGCCCGACCAGCCCCGTGGGCACCGTGACCATCTCTTCCGTCTCGGGCGACGGGCTCGTCGTGGGTGACGGCGAGTCCGTCGGCTCGGGCGGCTCGGGCAGCACGTAGTCCGGGAAGTCCTCAATCTCCATGCCCTCGGTCGCCTTGGCCATGTAGGCGGTCCAGGCCGAGGCAGGCCAGGAACCACCGGTCATCCACTCGTAACCACCGAACGGCTGAACCTGCTGGTATCGGTTCTGGTCGGTGTCGTACTGGTACAGACCCACGACCGTCGTGAGCTGCGGCACGAAGCCGGCGAACCACGCGGACTCGGTCTGCTGGGACGAGCCCGTCTTGCCCGCCACCGGGCGGCGTGTGTACCCGTCGGGGCCCATGAGCTCCTTCGCGGCAATGCCGGACCCTTCATTCACCACCTGCTGCAGGGCGTACGTCGCGGCGGCCATCACGTCCTCGGTGAACACCTGCTCGCCGGCGGTGGAGCCCTTGTAGACGAGGTCCTCGCCCTTGGTCACCTCGGCCACCATGTGCGGAGTCGTGCGGTAGCCCTGCGCGGCGATCGTCGAGTAGGCGTGCGCGAGGTCGACGTTGGTCACGTAGTCGGTGCCGAGCACGTTTGCCAGGTTGCTCTGGATGACGCAGCAGTCATTCGTATCCGGATTGTCGTCCGGCTGAGTGATGCCGAGGTCGTAGGCGACCTGGGCGGTCGTGTCCGCGCCGATCTCCTTGTTGAGCTGGCCGTACACGACGTTGACCGACTGCGCCGTCGCATAGGCGAGGTCGATCGACCCGAACGAGTCGTTGTTGAAGTTGCTCAGCGGGACATCCGGGCCGTCCGGGCTCTGCTTCCAGCCCTCGATGATCTTCCCGTCGGTGCTGTCGTACTTCTTGGTGAGCGGGATGCCTTCCTTCAACGCCCCGATCAGTGTGAACGGTTTGAAGGTGGAAGCACCCTGCGCGCGGAAGGTGGCGGCGTTGGTCGGGTACTTCGAATAGTCCGGCCCGCCGTACATCGCCTTGATCTCCCCCGTCTGCGGGTCGATCGACGTAAGCGACGCACGGGTGTACTTGCCCGCGTCCTTCGGCAGCTTCATCGTCTCGGCAGCCGCCGCCTGCATCTTGCGGTCGATCGTCGTGTGGATCTCGTAGCCGTTCTGCGTGAGCTGGTCGGCACCAATGCCGTTCCGGTCCAGCTCGTTGGCCACCTGCTCCAGCAGGTACGCGGTCCGGTTGTCACCCGAGCCCTGCGTGTACTTGATGAGCTTGGGGTACTTCGCGGCGGTGCGGTCTTCCTTGGTGATGTAGCCCTGCTCCACCATCAGGTTCAGCGTGCGTTCCCAGCGGGCCTTTGCCTGCGCCTCGGCCACCTCGCCCTGCCGGGGGTCCCAGTAGGTCGGGTTCGGGATGATGCCCGCGAGGAAGGCCGACTCGGAGATCGTCATCTCCTTGGCCGACTTCCCGAAGTACGCCTCCGACGCCGCCTCGATGCCGTACGCACCGCGCCCCAGGTAGATGGTGTTGACGTACCCCTCGAGCACCTGGTCCTTGGACTGCTGCTGTGTCACCTTGAGGGCGATGATCGCTTCCCTGAGCTTCGTCACGTAGGTCGCGTACTCCACGCCGACGTAGTAGTTCTCGACGTACTGCTGCGTCAGCGTCGAAGCACCCTGCCGGGACCCACCGGTCACGTTGTTGAGCGCCGCGCGGACGATGCCCATCGGATTGATACCCATGTGGGTCTCGAAGCTCTGGTCTTCCGACGAGATGATCGCCTGCGTCACCTGCGGCGGCAGCTCGTCCAGCGACACGATGGTGCGGTCCTGCGCCGCGAACTTCCCGATCGGCTTGCCGTCGGAGTAGTACACGGTGGTGGCCTCGTCGCGGACCGTGTCCAGCTCGCCCGGCACGGGCACGCTCACCCAGGCGGCCAGGAGGACGCCGGCCGCGAGCGACGTGCCCGTCAGCAGCGCACCCACGACGAACCGCCAGGACGGAACCCAGGCGCGAATCCCGGTGCGGTACGGGCGGGGATAGTTCCAGATTCCCTGCCGCCGTCGGGGAGTTTGCGGCCAGATCGGAGGGGGGCTCCAGTTCGACACGTCAGCTTCTTCCTCGGTTCGGACTTGGGCCTGCCGGTGCGGTCGGAAAACGTGCCACGGCGGACCAACCGAAACCATAGGGGATCAGCCAGAGGCCTCTGTAGCCCCAATCTGCGCCAGAACCCGCCCCCCGACATTTCACCCAGGGTCAGCCCAGTCCGTCTGCCCCTGCTTCACACTTTGTCCACGTTTCGAATCCGGCAGAGGTTCCATCGACGACTCGATCGGCGCTACGGATTGCGTCCCGGCATCCACGTGCCTATTCTCCGATGTATCGACTCGATACATCGAGCGTCACTGATCTGCCCGGGCAACCAGGGCGGAGCGGGAGGGAGGCCACCGTGCGCAGTCGGTCCGACGTGCTGGAGACCGCCGTCCTCGGCCTGCTCAACGAGTCTCCACTGCACGGGTACGAGCTCCGCAAGCGCCTCAATCTCGTGCTCGGCTCGTTCCGCGCCTTCTCCTACGGCACGCTCTACCCGGCCCTGAAGGGCCTGGTCACCCGCGGTCTGATTACGACGACGGAGCACGAGCCGCCGCCCCCCGCAACGCGTAAGGCGAAGCCCGGGATTCCCGGACGGACGGCCAAGCCCAAGCCCCTCGGACGCCGTCGCGTGGTCTACGAGCTGACCACCGCGGGCAAGGAGCACCTCCACTCCGTCCTCACCACCTCTGGCCCCGCGGCCTGGGAGGACGACAACTTCGACGTGCGGTTCGCGCTCTTCGGGCAGACCGACGCCGAGACCCGCCTCCGCGTTCTCGAAGGCCGGCGCGCCCGGCTGACCGAGCGCCTGGAGGCGTTCCGGGAGTCGACGACGCACCCGCGCTCGCGGCTCGACGAATACGCACTCGAGCTCCGGCGGTTCGGGCTCGAGAGGGTCGAGCGCGAAGTGCACTGGCTCGACAGCCTCATCTCCACCGAGCGGGGACGCGCCGCGGCGCAGAGCCGCACACCGCAGCAGGAACAAACGAAGAAGGAGCGAGGATGACCTCCATCCGTGTGGGCATCGTCGGCGTGGGCAACTGCGCCTCGTCCCTTGTCCAGGGCGTGCACTTTTACCGTGACGCCGACCCGGCGAGCACCGTCCCCGGCCTCATGCACGTGCGGTTCGGCGACTACCACGTGTCGGACCTCGAGTTCGTCGCGGCGTTCGACGTCGACGCGAAGAAGGTCGGCTTCGACCTGGCCGAGGCCATCAGTGCGTCCGAGAACAACACGATCAAGATCGCGGACGTGCCGCCCACGGGCGTCACCGTCCAGCGTGGTCCAACCCTTGACGGCCTCGGCGACTACTACCGCGAGACCATCGACGAGTCCACGAAGGACGCCGTCGACGTCGTGGCCACGCTGCGCGAGGCCCAGGTCGACGTGCTCGTGTGCTACCTGCCGGTGGGCTCCGAGGAGGCCGCCAAGTTCTACGCGCAGTGCGCTATCGAGGCGGGCGTCGCGTTCGTCAACGCGCTCCCCGTCTTCATCGCGTCCGACCCGGAATGGGCCAAGAAGTTCGAGGACGCGGGCGTGCCGATCGTCGGCGACGACATCAAGTCGCAGGTCGGTGCCACCATCACGCACCGCGTGCTGGCCAAGCTGTTCGAGGACCGCGGCGTCGTCCTGGACCGCACGTACCAGCTCAATGTCGGCGGCAACATGGACTTCAAGAACATGCTGCAGCGCGACCGCCTGGAGTCGAAGAAGCTCTCCAAGACGCAGGCCGTGACGTCCAACCTGACGGGCGCCCTGGCCGGCAAGAAGGAGGACCGCAACGTCCACATCGGCCCGTCGGACTACGTGGCGTGGCTCGACGACCGCAAGTGGGCGTACGTGCGCCTCGAAGGGCGTGCGTTCGGCGAGGTGCCGCTGAGCCTGGAGTACAAGCTCGAGGTCTGGGACTCCCCCAACTCGGCGGGCATCATCATCGACGCGGTGCGCGCCGCGAAGATCGCGAAGGACCGGGGCATCGGCGGGCCGATCCTGTCGGCGGCGACCTACTTCATGAAGTCCCCGCCGGTACAGATGGAGGACACCGCGGGCCGCGCCCAGCTGGAGGCCTTCATCCGCGGCGAGGTCGACCGCTGACGCCGTTCGCTGGTTGAGCTTGTCGAAACCGGTTGTCGAAACCGGTTGTCGAGCCAGCCCGGTGGTCGAGCTTGTCGAGACCTGGTCTCGACAAGCT
>NZ_JBHUUX010000032.1:0-62956 GCF_042670845.1 Promicromonospora sp. NPDC057138
CGCCGGGGCGCCCGCCCGGGCCGCCCCGGCACTACACCGCATCCGCGAGCACGCTCCCGAGCACCGCCAGGCCCTCGCGGGCCTCGTCCGGGGTGATGACGCACGGCGGGACCACGTGCACCCGGTTGTCGGCGACGAAGGGCAGCACGCCACCGTCGATCAGGTTCTTCTTGATCGACGCCATCGCGGGCGCGCTGAGCGGTTCCTTGGTCACAGGGTCCGCGACCAGCTCGACCGCCCAGAAGACGCCGAGGCCGCGCACGTCCCCGACCAGCGGGTTCGTCTCCGCGATCGCGGCGAGGCCCGGGCCCAGCACCTCGGCCCCGATCCGCGCGGCGTTCTCGACGATCCCCTCGTCGGCCATGGTGTCGAGCGTGGCGACGATCGCCGCCATGGCGAGCGGGTGCCCCGAGTAGGTGAGGCCGCCGGGAAACACCCGCTCCTGGAAGGTCGCCGCGATCTCGGGCGACACGATCACGCCGCCCGCCGGCACGTACCCCGAGTTCACGCCCTTGGCGAAGACGATCAGGTCGGGGCGGACGGAGTGCTGGTCCAGCGCGAGCCACGAGCCGGTGCGGCCGAACCCGGCCATGACCTCGTCCAGGATCAGCACGATCCCGTACCGGTCGGCGATCCGTCGCACGCCGGCCAGGTAGCCGGGCGGCGGCACGAGGACGCCGGCCGTCCCGGGGACGGTCTCCAGCAGGATCGCCGCGACGGTGTCGGACATCTCGGCCTGCACCACCCGCTCCAGGTGGTGCAGCGCCCGCTCGCACTCCTCCTCGGCGGACGCCGCCCAGAACTCCGACCGGTACAGGTACGGCCCGAAGGCGTGCACGTGCCCGGTCGCGTACTCGTTCGGCACCCGTCGCCGGTCCCCCGTCGCGACGATCGCGGCGCCGGTGTTGCCGTGGTACGACCGGTACATCGACACCACTTTGTCCCGGCCGGTGTGGACGCGCGCCATGCGGATCGCGTTCTCGATGGCGTCCGCCCCGCCGTTGGTGAAGAACACCTTGCCGCCCGGGCCGAACGGCGCGCGGGCGAGCACCCGCTCGGCCGCCTCGCCCCGCACGCGCACCGCGAGCGCCGGCGACGCCGTCACCAGCTCGCCCGCCTGGCGCGCGATGGCCTCGACGACGCGCGGGTGCTGGTGCCCGATGTTGGTGTTCACCAGCATCGACGACATGTCGAGCCACTCGTCCCCCGCGTGGTTCCACACCCGGGCCCCGGAGCCGCCGGCGATCACGAACGTCGGCGCGGCGGAGCTGGGCGACCAGGACTGGATCAGCAGGTCGCGGGCGGCGGCGAGCGCGCGGGCGTCGTCGTCCGCCATCAGCTACCGCCCTCGGTGAGCTGCACGTCGAGCGGCGAGAACCCCTCGCCCTTGACGTCGACGCCCTCCTCGGTGAGCTCGGCCAGTGCCTGCTCCACGTACTTGTTGGTGTAGGCGGTCTCGGGCGGCTCGGCGGAGATCACCGTGGCGCCGGTCTCGTTCTCGGTGCCCATGGCGATCTTGACCGTCTGGTCCCACTGGTCGGCGTTGATCGTGCCGATGCCGCTGGTGGAGGGCCAGATCAGCTTGTTCACCTCGTTGGTCTGCCAGAGCTGGTGCGACGTGCCGAGGGTGGAGCCGGCGGCGGTGACGATCCCGGCCGCCTCCTCGGGGTTGTCGCGCACGTACGCCCAGCCCTTCAGGGACGCCTTGACGAACGCGACGGTTGTGTCCGCGTAGTCCTCGTCGTCGGCCAGGCGGGCGGCATCGGCCCAGATCGCGTCCTGGAGCATGGCCGTGCCGTAGTCGTTCCAGTTGATGACCTCGAGGTCCGCGGGCTGGTACAGCTCGCCCGTTGCGGGGTTCACGGTCTCCAGGATCTGGGCGTACTCGTTGTACGTCATGGCCTGGGCGGCGTCGATGTCGCCGGCGAGGAACCCGTTCATGTCGAACGCCTGCTGCACGAGCTCGATGTCGTCCGGGGTCTTGATCCCGGCGTCCTGCATGCCGGCGAACAGCTCCCACTCGTTGCCGTAGCCCCAGGAGCCCACCTTCTTGCCCGCGAGGTCGGCGGGCTCGGTGATCCCGGCGTCCTTGAAGGCGACCTGCAGCGTGCCCGAGCGCTCGAACACCTGCGCCACGTCCGTCACCTCGGTGCCCTGCTCGATGGACCCGAGCACCTTCGGCACCCAGGAGATCGCGTAGTCGGCGTCGCCGGCGGCGAGCACGTCGATCGGAACGGTGTCCGTGCCGGCCTCCTGGATGGTGACGTCCAGGCCCTCGTCCTCGTAGTAGCCCTGGTCGACGGCGGCGTAGTACCCGGCGAACTGGGCCTGCGCCACCCACTGGAGCTGCAGGGTGACGGGCGTGACTCCGCCGGCCTCGGGTTCGGCTGACGCCCCGGCGCAGCCGGCAAGCGCGACGGCCGTGGCCAGGCCCAGTGACGTGCGCAGCACGTTCTTGCGGTGCATGGTGTTCCTCTCGATCAAAGCGGTAACGGCATAGAAGACGAGTCCCGTGGCGACGGCGCCCAGCACGTACGCCCAGGCCAGGGCATAGCGGCTGGAGGAGACGGCCGAGGTGATGGCCTTGCCGAGGCCGTCGACGGGCCCGCCGAAGTACTCGGCGACCAGGGCGGAGATGACGGCGAGCGAGGACGCGACCCGCAGCCCCGTGAAGAAGAAGGGCAGCGCGCCCGGCAGGGTGACGTGCCGCGTGGCCTCCCAGGGCGTCGCGGCGTACGAGCGCATCAGGTCCCGGTGCACGGGCTCGACGGTGCGCAGTCCGCGCAGGGTGTTGAGGTACACGGGGACGAACACGGCGATCGCCGCGACGACGACCCGGGTGGTCTGCGCGTCCGTGCCGAACATCGTGTAGAAGACGGGCGCCAGGCACACGATCGGCACCACGGCGGTCGCCGTGACCAGCGGGTTCGCGGCGTCGGCGATGGGGCGCCACGCCGCCGAGACACCGGCACCGACCAGGGCGAGGACCGTCCCGAGCACGAGGCCGAGCAGCGCGTTGGTCGCCGTGGCCAGGGCCGCGTCCGTGACGACGCCGAGGTTGGCGCCGAGCTCGGCAGCGATGTCCGACGGCGCGGGGACCACGAACGCCTCGACGCCCAGCCCGGTGACGACCGCCTGCCAGAGCGCCACGGCGACCACCCCGACACCAACGGGCGCCCCGACCCCGAGCCACCGCCCGCGGTTCACGAGGGCGTCCGGGCGGGGGCGGCGTCGCCCGAGTGGAGCGCCTCGCGCACCGCCGAGACGCGCTCGAAGTACGCCGGGTCCTCGCGCAGCTCGATGCCGCGCGCCGCCCGGTCGGCCGGGCCGCCGAGCGGGACGTCCAGCGTCGCCACCACGCGGCCGGGCCGGGGCGACATGACCACCACGCGGTCCGACAGGTATACCGCCTCGGCTATCGAGTGCGTCACGAAGACGACTGCCGCGCCGGTCGTGGCCCGGATCCGCAGCAGCTCGTCCTGCAGCCGCTCCCGCGTCATCTCGTCGAGCGCGCCGAACGGCTCGTCCATCAGCAGCAGGCGCGGGCTGCGGGCCAGCGCCCGCGCGATCGCGACCCGCTGCTGCATCCCGCCCGAGAGCTGGTGCGGCCGGTGGTCGGCGAAGTCCGTGAGCCCGACGAGCGCGAGCAGCTCCGCGGCCCGCGCCGCCCGCTGAGCCCGGTCCGGCCGCCCTGCCGCTCCGCCCTGCCCACCCGCCGTCCCGCGCCCGGCTGTTCCGCCCTGCTCGCCCGCCCGCGCGGCCCTCCCGCGCAGCTGCATCGGCAGCTCCACGTTGGCCCGCACCGAACGCCACGGCAAGAGCCCGGCCTGCTGGAACGCGATCCCGTAGTCCTGGTCCTTGCGCGCCCGCTCGGCCGTCTTGCCGAACACGGTCACGCTGCCCGACGTCGGGGCGTCCAGGTCCGCGATCAGCCGCAGCAACGTCGACTTGCCGCAGCCCGACGGCCCGATCAGCGACACCAGCTCGCCCTCCCCGACCGTGAGGTCGACGTCGGCCAGGGCCACCGTCCCGCCGTCGGACCCGCCGTCGAACACCCGGCGCGCGCCGGACACGACCACTGCCGTCATTCGGTCTCTCCTGTTCGGTACCGGCGCAGGCCCAGGGCGACCAGCGCCACCAGGCCCGTCGCCGCGAGTCCTACGAGCACGGCCCCCGCGATGGGCGACCACTGCTTGGCCGGGTCCGCGCTGGCGGAGGCGCCGAACTCGACGATCATGCGGCCGAGCCCGCCGCGCAGGCCCGTCGACACCTCCGCCACGACGGTCCCGACCACCGCGTTCGCGGCGGCCAGGCGCAGCGCGGGCAGCAGGTACGGGACCGACGACGGCGCCCGCAGCCGCCAGAATGTCGTCCACCAGCCGACGCCGTAGGCGCGGAACAGGTCGAGCCGGACGCCGTCGGCGGCCGCGTCCGGGGACGTGAACCCGCGCAGCGCGCCGACCGACACCGGGAAGAACGCCAGGTACGACGCGATCACGGCCACCGACATCCAGTCCTGCCAGTCGAAGACCATGAATCCCCGGAGGTCGAGCCTGTCGAGACCCGCGCCCCACCGCTTGACCAGGGGCGCTATGGCGATGAGGGGCACCGTCTGGCTCAGCACCACCCAGGGCAGCAGACCCGCCCTCGCCGGCACGAACCGCGCCATGAGCGCCGCCACGAGCAGGCCGAACACCACTCCAACCACCCAGCCCACCGCCGAGACGCCGAGCGTGAACCCCGCGCCCCCCAGCGTCGCGAGCCAGAGCGGCGGGGAGTCGGGGGCTGAGGTCAGCGGCTCGGCCGCCCGGGCGAACATGTCCCACAGGTGCGGCATCGCGACGTCGGTGGTGCGGGGCAGGACGCGGGCCTCGCCGAGCACCCAGCCGTCGTCGGGCACCAGGGCCTTGTACGCCTCCCAGGCCGCGGCCAGGGCGAGGACGCCGGCCGCGCCGGTCAGGGCTCTCGACAGGCGGGGGCTCGACAGGCTCGACCAACGGGGCAGGCCCGGCCGGCGAGGCGGGCTCGACGGGCGGGTCGGGCTCATCCAGCTCCCCCGGCGCGGCCCTGCAGGGCGGGGATGATCGTCTCGCCGTAGGCCCGCAGGGTCTCCTCCTGGGCGTCGTGCTGCAGGTAGATCGCGAACTGGTCGCAGCCGAGGGCCTGAAGCTCCTTGAGCCGGGCGATGTGCTCGTCCGGGGTGCCGATCAGGCAGAACCGGTCCACGACGTCGTCGGGCACGAACTCGGTGTGGGTGTTGCCTGCCCGGCCGTGCTCGGCGTAGTCGTAGCCCTTGCGGCCCGCGATGTAGTCGGTGAGCGCGGCCGGGATCCGCGCCCCGCCGTTCGGCCCCGCCCCGTACCGCGCGACGATCTCCGCGACGTGGTTGCCGACCATGCCGCCGAACCAGCGCACCTGGTCGCGCATGTGCGCCCGGTCGTCGCCCACGTAGGCTGGCGCGGCCACGCAGAACTTCAGCGCCGCCGGGTCCCGGCCCGCGGCCTCCGCAGCCTCGCGGACCGCGCCGATCATCCACGCCGCGATGTCCGGGTCGGCGAGCTGCAGGATGTAGCCGTCGCCCATCTCGCCCGCCAGCGCGAGCGCCCGGGGCCCGTACGCCGCGACCCACACGTCCAGCTCGGAGCCGTGCGACCAGGCGAAGCGCACGGGGCTGCCGTTGACGTCGGCCTCGCGCGAGTTCCCGAGGTCCTTGATCACGGTGACCGACTCCCGCAGGGTCGCCAGGCTGGCCGGCCGCCCGTGCAGCGTGCGCACCGCGGAGTCGCCGCGGCCGATGCCGCAGATCGTCCGGTTGCCGTACGTGTCGTTGAGCGTGGCGAACATGGAGGCGAGCACCGTCGAGTCGCGCGTCGCCGGGTTGGTCACCATCGGGCCGACGATCACCCGCTCGGTCGCCGCCAGGATCGCGGGGTAGATCACGAACGGCTCCTGCCACAGCAGGTGCGAGTCGAACGTCCACACGTAGTCGAAGCCTTGGTCCTCGGCCTGGCGGGCCAGGTCCACCACCCGCGTGGCGGGCGGGTCGTTCTGCAGCACTATCCCGAAGTCCATGTTGCTCCCTAGAACTCTGCTTGCATGGTCTGAGACTGCGGTTCCGCTTCGGGCGGGTGCCTCGTTCCTCGGCCCCCACCCTGCGCTGCACCTCCGCCTCAGACCAGGTACTGGCTCAGGCCGCGCTTGACGAACCGGCCGTGACCGGCCCGGCCGTGGAAGCCGGCGTCGTCCACGACCACCTCGCCGCGCGAGAGGACGACGTCGACGTGCCCGTCGATCTCGAAGCCCTCCCACGCCGAGTGGTCCATGTTCATGTGGTGCGTTCTGGCGCCGAGGGTGGTGAGGCCGGCGGGGTCGTACACGACGATGTCGGCGTCGGCGCCGGGCTGGATCACGCCCTTGGTGCCGTACATGCCGAACATCCGCGCCGGGGTGACCGAGCACAGCTCGACCCAGCGCTCCAGGCTCAGCCGACCGGTGACCACGCCCTGGTAGAGCAGGTCCATGCGGTGCTCCACAGAGCCGATCCCGTTCGGGATCGCCCGGAAGTCGCCCCGGCCGAGCTCCTTCTGGTCCGTCATGCAGAACGGGCAGTGGTCCGTGGAGACCACCTGCAGGTCGTTCGTGCGCAGGGCCTGCCACATCGCGTCCTGATGGCCCTCCGCCCGGGCGCGCAGCGGCGTCGAGCACACCCACTTGGCGCCCTCGAAGGTGCCCCACTCCTCGCTGGAGGCCCCGAGCTGCTCCTCCAGCGACAGGTACAGGTACTGCGGGCAGGTCTCGCCGAACACGTTCTTGCCCGCGTCCCTTGCGGCAGCGAGCTGGGCCACCGCCTGCTTCGCACTGACGTGCACGACGTACAGGGGCGCGCCCGTCAGGTCGCTCAGCATGATCGCCCGGTGCGTGGCCTCCTCCTCGAGCTGCCACGGCCGCGCGAGCCCGTGGTAGTAGGGATCCGTCTTGCCCGCCGCCACGAGCTGGGCTGCCAGGACGTCGATCGCCGGGCCGTTCTCGGCGTGCATCATCGTGAGCAGGCCCTCGTCCCGGGCCACCTGCATGGCGCGCAGGATCTGGGCGTCGTCGGCGTAGAAGACGCCGGGGTAGGCCATGAACATCTTGTAGCTCGTGATGCCCTCGTCGACGAGGGTGCGCATCGCGGCGAGCGCGTCGTCGTCCACCCCGCCGATGATCTGGTGGAACGCGTAGTCGATGGCGCAGTTGCCGGCCGCGCGCTTGTGCCACGCCTCCAGGCCGTCCTGCACGCGCTCGCCCTGCTTCTGCACGGCGAAGTCGACGATCGAGGTGGTGCCGCCCCACGCGGCCGCCGTCGTGCCGGTCTCGAAGGTGTCGCTGGCTGCGGTGCCGCCGAACGGCAGCTCCATGTGCGTATGGGCGTCGATGCCGCCGGGCACCACGTACTTGCCGGTCGCGTCGATCACCCGCTCCGCGGTCGCCGCCAGGTCCGCCCCCAGGGCGGTGCTTCCGGGGGCGACCACGGCCACGACCGTCTCGCCGTCGATCAGCACGTCCGCCTCGACCGTGCCGGTCGCGTTCACGACCGTCCCGCCGGTGATGAGTGTCGTCATCGTGCCTCCATGTGGGTGTGCAGGGTTCGTCCGGGTCGCGCTGCGTGTCCTCGGGCTACGGCGCGGTGATGGCGGCGTAGGCGTCCGGGCGCCGGTCTCGGAAGAACTGCCACCGCTCGCGGACCTCACGCACCTGGTCCATGTCGAGGTCGCGCACGACCAGCTCGTCGCTCGTGGACGAGGCGATCTCGCCCACGTAGTTCCCGTCCGGCCCGACGACGTACGAGGAGCCGTAGAAGTTCACCGCCTCGTCGCCGTACTCGTTGTCCTCCAGGCCCACCCGGTTGTTCGCCACGACGAAGTAGCCGTTGGCGACCGCGGCGGCGGGCTGCTCGATCTCCCAGAGCCGGTTGGACAGCCCGGGCTTGGTCGCGTTCGGGTTGAAGACGATCTGCGCGCCGTTCAGCGCCAGCTCCCGCCAGCCCTCGGGGAAGTGCCGGTCGTAGCAGATGTAGACGCCGATCTTGCCGACGGCGGTGTCGAAGACCGGGAAGCCCAGGTTGCCGGGCCGGAAGTAGAACTTCTCCCAGAACTTGTCGAGGTTCGGGATGTGGTGCTTGCGGTAGCTGCCGAGCACCGTGCCGTCGGCGTCGACCACGACCGCCGTGTTGTACAGGACGCCCGGCTGGGCCTCCTCGTAGATCGGCAGGACCATCACGATGCCGAGCTCGGCCGCGAGCGCCGCGAACCGTTCGACGGTGGGTCCGTCCGCCGGCTCGGCGTACCGGTAGTAGGCGGGGTCCTGCGTGATGCCGAAGTACGGGCCGTAGAACAGCTCCTGGAAGGCGATCACCTGCGCGCCCTGGCTCGCCGCCTCCCGGGCCCAGCCCTCGTGCAGGGCGATCATGGACTCCTTGTCGCCGGTCCAGCGGGCCTGCGTGAACGCAACTCGGACGGTGCTCATTCAAACTCCCTCGCCTCAGCAGGTGACCAGCAAAGCCGCGACCTGTTTCGGCTGCGAGCACCTATCCGTTTCCAGGACGTGACAACTGTTCCGAGCCGTGGCGTTCCCGGCACAACCGTTCGGACCGGACCGGGTCGAGCGGCGACGCTCGCAGCGAATCTGCGGGCCAGGCCGGATGCGGCCGGTGTATCGTGACGGCGGGTTGCGGGCCCTGCTTTGGCTCGTCGATGTAGTTCTCACTGTGAACTGCTTCCCACCATGACGCGAGATGGCGCGTCGTCTTTCACCCGCGGCCTTCAGGCCGTGGGATGTTCGTCGACCCCTGGAGCCATCGCGTGAACCCCCGCCGCGCCCGTCCTTCCCGTGCGTTCGCCCTGCCCGTCGTCCTGCCCGTTGTTGCCGCCGCCGCGGCGCTCGCCCTCGCCGCCTGCACGGCCACCGCCTCGGGTGAGACGGATGCCGAGGGCGCGCCGCCGGCGTCGGGCAGCTTTCCCGTCACGCTCGACAACTGCGGCTTCGACACCACTGTCGAGGCGCCGCCCGAGCGCGTGGTGACCATCAAGTCGTCGACCACGGAGATGCTGCTGGCGCTCGGCCTGGGCGACCGGATCGTCGGCTCGGCGTTCCTGGACGGGCCCGTGCCGGACTCGCTGGAGACCGTGCCCGCCGTCGAGGAGCCGTTCGCCGACGAGGCGCCCGGCTCCGAGGCCACGCTCGCGCTGGAGCCCGACCTGGTCTACGCGGGCTGGGAGTCCAACCTGACGGCGGAGACCGCGGGCGACCGCGAGACCCTCGCGAAGCTCGGCGTCTCCACGTACGTCTCCCCGGCCGCGTGCAAGGAGGAGGGCTACATGCCGGACCCGCTCACCTTCGACACCGTGTTCGACGAGATCGGGGAGGTGGGCTCTCTGTTCGACGCCGAGGACGCCGCGGCCGAGCTGGTCCAGGAGCAGCGGGCGGCGCTCGACGCCATCGAGCCGGACGACCGCGGGCTGACGGCGCTGTGGTGGTCCTCCGGCGACGACGCCCCGTACGTGGGGGCCGGGATCGGCGCGCCGCAGATGATCATGGAGGCCGCCGGGCTGGCCAACGTCGCCGCCGACGTCCACGACACCTGGACGTCGCTCGGCTGGGAGAACGTCGTCGAGGCCGACCCGGACGTCCTGGTGCTGGTCGACGCCGCGTGGAACCCCGCCGACGCGAAGATCGAGACGCTGGAGTCGAACCCGGCGACCCGCGAGATGACGGCGGTCAAGGAGGGGCGCTACGTCGTGGTGCCGTTCCCGGCGACCGAGGCCGGCGTGCGGAACGTGGACGCCGTCGCCTCGGTGGTGGACCAGCTGGCGGACCTCGACCTGTGAGCCCCCGCGCGTCGAGCAACCGGTGGTCGAGCAACCGATGGTCGAGCAACCGGTGGTCGAGCCTGTCGAGACCCTCCCGCGGGTCGAGCCTGTCGAGAACCTGGCTCGCCCTGCCCGCCGCGGCCCTGGTGCTGGTCCTGAGCATCGGCGTCGCGGTGACGATCGGGCCGGCGGACCTGGCCCTGTCGGAGGTCGGCCGCTCGCTCGCCACCCACCTCGGGCTGGGCGGCCCGCTCGGCCTGGAGCCGCTGTCCGCCCTGCGCGACGGCATGGTGTGGCAGCTGCGGATGCCGCGCATCCTGACCGCGGCCGCCGTCGGCGCGGGCCTTGCCCTGTGCGGCGCGGTGATGCAGTCGCTCACGCGCAACCCGCTGGCCGACCCGTACCTGCTGGGGCTGTCGTCGGGCGCGTCGCTCGGCGCGGTGCTCGTGCTGCTGGCGGGCGTGCCGCTGCTGCTGCCGGTCGCGGCGTTCGCGGGCGCCGTCGGGGCGCTGGCCCTCGCGCTCACGCTGGCGGGCGCGCTCGGCACGATCACGCCGACCCGGACCGTCCTGGCGGGGCTCGCGATCAGCCAGCTCTGCGCGGCGGCGGTGTCGTTCGTGATCTTCTGGTCGGCCAAGGGCGACGCGTTCCGTGAGGTGCTGTCGTGGCTGATGGGCTCGGTCGCGTCGGCGACGTGGACGTCGGTGGCGATCGCCGGGGGCGCCGTCCTGGTGCTCGGCACGCTGCTGGCACTGACCGGTTCCCTGCTGGACGCGTTCACGTTCGGGGACACCGCGGCCGCCGCCCTCGGCGTGCCCGTGAACCGGGCGCGCTGGATCCTGCTGATCGGCGTCGCGCTGCTGACCGGGGCGCTCGTGTCGCAGAGCGGTTCGATCGGGTTCGTCGGGCTGATCCTGCCGCACGCGGTGCGGCTGTTCACCGGCGCGCGGCACCGGCTGCTGCTGCCGCTGTCGGCGCTGGCGGGGGCGTCGTTCCTGGTCTGGGCCGACACCGTGGCCCGCACCGTCTTCGAGCCCCGCGAGCTCCCGGTAGGCATCGTGACGGCGGCCATAGGCGCCCCGGTCTTCGCGGTGCTGCTGTGGCGCGGGAGGGCAGGGGCATGACCGATCGCACCGGGCTGGGGGCGCGCGGCGTCTCCTGGGACATCGGCGGCCGGCTGATCCTGGACGACGTCGGGGTACTCGCCCCGGCTGGCAGCGTCACCGGGGTGCTGGGGCCGAACGGGTCGGGCAAGTCCACCCTGCTGCGCGTCCTGGCGGGCGTGCAGGCGGCGGGCCGCGCCGTCGTTCCTCCCGCCACGACGTTCGGCGGCGCCGACCTGGCCGCGCTGCCCCGCCGCGAGCGGGCCCGCGTGCTCGCCCTCGTGGAGCAGGACGCCTCCACCGACCTGCCGCTGTCCGTGCTGGACGCCGTGCTGCTCGGCCGCATCCCGCACCGTTCGCTGCTGGCCGGCGACTCGGACGCCGATCGCGCCGCCGCGCGCGCCGCCCTGGACGCGGCGGGCGCCAAGGAGCTCGCGGACCGCGAGGTCGGCACCCTGTCGGGCGGCGAGCGCCAGCGCGTGCACATGGCCCGCGCCCTGGCGCAGCAGCCGCGCCTGCTCCTGCTCGACGAGCCGACCAACCACCTCGACATCGCGGCCCAGCTCCACGCCATGCGCGTGCTGCGCGACCTCGCGGCGGACGGTGTGACCGTCGTCGCCGCCCTGCACGACCTCAACCTCGCCGCCGCGACCTGCGACCACCTGGTCCTGTTGGACCACGGCCGGGTCGTCGCGGCGGGGCCGGTGGGCGAGGTCCTCGTCCCCGAGGTGCTGGAGCCGGTCTACGGGGTGCGGGTGGACGTGCTGACCCACCCGCGCACGGGACGTCCGGTGCTCTCGTTCGACCGTGACTGACTCGACAGCCGCCGACTCGCCGCTGAGGCCCGATCGGGACCGGGCCGAAGATCGGGCGCCCTCCCGGGCTGACGGATCCGCGGACCTGAACCATGATGGGAGCCATGGCCGCTCCAGCGTTCGTCGTCCAGGCAGGCAAGGTTCTCAACCCATGGGTGCTCCGCGTCGCGGGGCGCGTCCCACCGTGGGTGGTGATGCACCACTCCGGCCGCAAGTCCGGCAAGGAGTACACCACTCCCCTGGTCGCGTTCGCGGCCCGGCCCGACCAGGAGGTCCTGGCCGTCCTGCCGCTGCCGTGGGGCTCGGGCACCGACTGGGCCCGCAACACGATGAGCTCCGGCACGGCACGGCTGACCCGCGGCGGTGCGGAGTTCGTCGTGAAGGACGTGCGGCTCGTGCCCACGTCCGAGGCGGCCGAGTGGCTCGCTTCCATGCCGTCGATGGCCCTGTCGGCGGCGGGCATCGAGGAGTGCCTGGTCGGGACGCTGCACAAGGCCTGACGCCGCCGGTTGGCCCGGTGTCATCGGGCGCCCCGGCGCGGGAGTATGTTTCGCGTCGTGAACTTGCGCACAGCCACGCTGTCCGACGCCGCCGCGGTCGCCCGGGTGCACCACACCACGTGGGTGACGACCTACGGGGCGATCCTCCCGCCCGAGTTCTGGGCCACGGCCACGCTCGAGCGCCGCATCTCGACGTGGGAGCGGTGGCTGGCCAACGGCGCAGCGCCCGTCGTCGCCGAGGTGAACGGCGAGGTGGTCGGCATCGCGATGTCCGGTGACTCCGTCGAGCAGGACGACGTCCTGCCGGTGCGCGCCCGCCAGCTCTACCTGCTGTACGTCCTGGCGGCCTATCACGGCACCGGCGTCGGGCAGGCGCTGCTGGACGCCGTCGTGCCGCCGGGGACCGGCGCGCAGCTTTGGGTCGCAGAGGACAACCCGCGCGCCCGCCGGTTCTACGAGCGCAACGGGTTCGTCCTGGAGGGCGCCCGGGTCGTCGACGCGAGCACCGCTGACCTCGCCGAGGTCCGGATGGTCAGGTAGCCGGGTTACCGTTCCACTCATGTCAGACTTCCACATCCGCGCCTCGACCCCCGACGACGCCGTCGGCATCGCCGCGGTCCACTGGACCACCCGGCGCGCGGTCTTCGGCGAGCTCCTTCCCGCCGAGCACTGGGAGACCGAGACGCTCGGCACCCGCACCGAAGGCTGGATGCGCATCCTCGCCGCCGGCAACAAGGCCCTCGTCGCCGAGGTGGGCGACAAGATCATCGGCTTCGCGATGAAGAACCCGTCCGGCCCGCACCTCGGCCACCCGCCGGTCCGGGCCATCGAGCTGCACGAGCTGTACGTCGACCCGACCTTCCACGGCACCAACGTGGGCCACGCCCTGCTGGAGAACGCCCTCCCGCCCGGCACGGCCGCCCAGCTCTGGACGTACGCGTCCAACCCGCGCGCCCGCAAGTTCTTCCAGCGCGCGGGCTTCCTGCCCGACGGGGTCACGGCGACGGACCCGGACACCCACGTGCTGGAAGTGCGCCTGGTCCGGTGAGCGGCCTGGTCGCTGCCGGTGACGCCGAACCGCAAGTTGGTCGTCGGCAGCGGCGCCGAACCGCAAGGTGTCGGTCCATCGGAGCGGCTGAGCACGTGCAGCCTTCGGTTGAGCGCCTCAGACAACGCTCAACCTGCGGCTCGGCGCCCCTGCCCGCGCCGCGGACAGGCGTGCATGTTGCGGTTCGCCGGCATCCGCGAGCCGACGCCGACCGCCCGCGTCATCGGTGCGCGCCGGGCCGAACCGAAATCTCTCGATCGGGTGCACCGCCCGTGCCAGGATCTCGGCATGACGAGCGCACACAGCATCGAGTTCTTCGATGACCCCGCGGCGGCCCTGGACGTCGCCGGCGACCTGCTGGCCGCCGAGCCTGTCGTCTCGAGCATCGTCGCCTCGGCGACGCACCAGGCCGCGCGGTCGTACGCGGCCGGCGGGCCGCGCCCCGACCACCCGATGTGGTGGGCGGTGGTGCGGGACGCGGACGGCGTCGTCGTCGCCGTATCGATGCGCACGATGCCCGGGGCGCCGCACACGGTCTGGGTGCCCGCCATGCCCGACGACGCCGCGCGGCTGCTGGCCCGTGCCGCGATGGACCGCACGGCCCAGGCCGGCGATCCGCCCCTGACCTCGGCGAACGGTTCCATCCCCGCCGTCCGGGCCTTCACCGAGGAGACGCTGCGCGCGACAGGCGGGACCGTCGGCGAGGGCCGGCCGGACCGCCTCTGGGAGGCGACGCGGATCGCCCGGCCCGACCCGGCGCCGTCGGGCAGCGGGCGGCTGGCCACGCTCGACGACCTGGACCTGGTCACCGAGTGGTTCGCCGTGTTCCACGCGGAGGCCGACGCCCAGGCCGGGCGCCTGCCCGAGGAGGGCGAGCCGCAACGGATCGGGGGCGCCCGGGGCAGGATCGAGGAGGGCAGCGTGTGGCTGTGGGACGTCGACGGCGAGGTGGTGCACCTGACGGCCGCGCGGCCGCCGTCGTTCGGCGTGGTCCGGATCGGCCCGGTCTACACGCCCGCCGAGCACCGCGGGCACGGCTATGCCAGCGCGCTCGTCGCGGAGGTGGCCCAGCGCGTGCTCGACGACGGGAACCGGGTCTGCCTCTACACCGACCGGGACAACCCGGTGTCGAACCGGGTGTACGCGGGGATCGGGTTCGAGCCGGTGCTGGACCAGGTCAATCTCGTGGTGTCCCCGGCGGCGGCGCCGGCGACGAGGGCGAGCTGATGGCGCGCCGGGCGATCATCTTCCACGGGACGAATGCGCAGCCCGGCTGGATCTGGTACCCGTGGCTCGCGGACCGCCTGCGCACGCGTGGGTACGACGTCGAGACGCCGCATCACCCGGGGACCAACGTGGAGCCGATCGCGTCGTTCCTGCCCACGGTGCTCGCGGCGCACACGTTCTCTGATGACACGGTGCTGGTGGGGCACTCAGGCGGGGCCGCGCTGCTGCTGGCGCTCCTGGAGCATCTCGACGTGACCGTGGCGCAGGCGGTGCTCGTGGCCGGCTACTCGACACATCCGAACGACGGGCCGGAGCCGGTGCTGCAAGACGCGTACGACTGGGAGGCGATCCGGTCGCATGCCCGGGAGCTGGTCTTCGTGAACTCGGTGACCGACGAGTTCGGGTGCGACGCGGAGCAAGGGCGGGCGATGTTCGAGAAGCTCGGCGGGACGCTGGTGGTGCGGGACGACGGGCACTTCATATCGGACACGGTGGAGATCGTGGACCGGCTGATTCCCTGAGTGCGCGCCGGAGCGCTTGGACCACAATGGGCTCATGGCAACCCAGCTCTGGATCACCGGCGACCCCGACACCGACCGCCTGCTGAGCGACGACCCGTTCGCTCTGCTCGTCGGGATGCTGCTTGATCAGCAGTTCCCGATGGAACACGCCTTCGCCGGCCCGGCCAAGATCCGCGACCGGATGGGCTCGTTCGACGTGCACGCCATCGCCGACGCCGACCCGGACGAGTTCGTGGCCATGGCAACCACTCCCCCGGCGATCCACCGCTACGGCCGGTCCATGGCAGGCCGCGTGCTGGAGCTCGCGCATACAATCGTCGACGAGTACGACGGCGACGCCGCGAAGATCTGGACGGCACCCGGAGCCGACGGCGGCGCCCCGACCGGCCGCGAGGTACTCAAGCGGCTCAACGCCCTGCCCGGCTACGGGGAGCGCAAGGCGAAGATCTTCCTCGCGCTGCTCGGCAAGCAGCGCGACGTCCGGCCGGAGGGCTGGCGCGAGGCGGCCGGCGAGTTCGGCGAGGAGGGTTCGCACCGCTCGATCGCCGACGTGACCAGCGCCGAGGCGTTGCTGGAGGTCCGCGCGTTCAAGAAGGCGCAGAAGGCCGCGGCCAAGGAGGCCTGACTGTGAGGATTCCTTTCGCAGCCTGATGGTGCTGGGCTGTGGGCTGGCGACCGTTGGTGTGACTCTAGGCCTGACTGGCTTCGTGCCTTTGAGAGGACTTGTCCGCTGGCGGTTGCCGGCCCCGGCCCGGTCGGAGCAGCTGGCCTGATCAGGAGCTTGACCGCCCGGCGTTAGCGGCGCCGGGCGTGTCCCGTCACAGTCCTGCCGTGGTCTCCGCCCCGGACCGGAACCTCGCGTCCCGTCCCAGGCAGGAGAGAACGCATGACCAGTCTTACCGATCTGCGCCACGCCGTCGACGTCGTGATCGGCGTCGATACCCACGTCAACGGCAGCTCAACCGCGCCCTGCACACCATCGCCCTCTCACGGACCCGCTACCACCAGCCCACACGCGACTACGTCGCCCGCCGCACCAGCGAGGGCAAGACACCCCGCGAGATCAAACGCTGCCTCAAGCGATACATCGCCCGCGACCTCTACCGCCGCCTCGAGAACCCACCCGCCACGACTTGACGAACCATAGGAGCGTCCGCGCCGTCGTCGGACGCAGCGCCGCCGCCGCGCCGACGCGGGAGTTGACCACAGGACGGTCAGTGCCCTCTTAGTGCCTGTCGTCGACCGTGGGCGCGGGGGTGGGCTCAGCCGACGGGCCGGTCGAGGGCCTCGCCGCATGGCTGGGCGCGAGCGACGCCTCCGGGGGGACCGTTGGCACGGGTGTCGGGTCGCCGCCGGCAGCCGCGGCCCGGCGCTGCCCTCGTACGTGGACGACCCGGAGCTGGCGGAGATAGTCGAGTCGGGAAACATGCTCCGGTTCATGGCGTACGGCGCCAAGGCCCGCAAGGAGATCCTGCCGCAGGTCATCAGCGACATCTGGCAGGCCGCGAAGCACAGCTAAGCGGTGCTCTACAAGGGGCCGACGGCGCTGTACGGGTACAACGTGGCCGAGAAGCTCGGCGTGCCGTGCGCGGACCTCCAGTGCTTCCCGGTCACGCCCACGCGCGAGTTCCCGTCGTTCTTCCTCGGCGACGGCCGCAGCCGTGGCCCCCTGCTCGACTGGGGGACCTGGTGGGCCTCCGACCAGATGATCTGGCACATGCTGCAGAAGCCCGGCGTGAACCGGCAGCGCCGCGAGATCCTCGGCCTGCCACCGCTGCGCACGAACGCACGCGTGCTCCAGGACCGGCAGGGCATGCCCCTGTACTACGCGTACAGCCCGCTCGTGCTGCCGCGGCCCGCCGACTGGCACCCCCGTATCCAGGTCACGGGCTACCTACCCACCAGCACTCCGGCGGAGTGGGCACCGCCGTCGGACCTGGCCGAGTTTCTCGCGGCGGGCGAGCCGCCCGTCTCGTTCGGCCTGGGCAGTGTCCCGACGGCGCAGCCGAGCCGACTGGTCGACGCGTACCTGGAGGCGCTCGACCGCACCGGGCGCCGGGGCATCCTGATCGGAGGCTGGGCACAGCTGGGCCGGGACCGCGAGCTGCCCGATCACGTCCTGCGACTCGACTCGGCGCCGTACGACTGGCTGTTCCCGCGCCTCGCGGCGGCGATCCACCACGGCGGAGCAGGGACGACCGCGGCGGGTCTACGTGCCGGCATCCCCACGATCATCACGCCGGTGGCGGCCGACCAGTTCAGCTGGGGACGCCGGGTCGCCGACCTCGGCGTCGGGCCGGAGCCGATCCCGGTCAAGACCGTCGACGCCAACCGGCTCACCGCGGCGATCAACCAGGCCACCACCGACGAGGGGATGCGCGAGCGGGCGGCAGACCTCGGCGTTCGGCTGCGGCAGGAGGACGGTATCGAACGGACGGCGGAGCTGTTCACGGAGTACCTGCGCTCGGCCGGGGCTCGGGTGGTGCGCTGAGCCAGAGCCGTGTTCGCTGGCACCATGGACGCGCGCACGCAGGGCTCAGGTTCTACCTCCCCAAACGGAGCCGAACCAACACCGGCTCCGGCTGTCACCCCGGAGTCGATCGAAGAGTCCCGGACCGCCGAGCGGTCGCGCCGAGCGACGGCCCTGGTCGAGCTGGCCGAGCTTCAGAACGAGCTGGGCCTGACTGAGTGAGCGCCCCGATCGCCTATCTCTTGCCGACTCTCTCGACCTTCACACGGGTGTCCGCGAGGAGGAGGTCCAGGTCGCCGTCGTCGGTGGTGAGCACAACCACCGGTCCGTGAAGAGCAAGCGCCGTGGCCGCGACCACGGCGTCAACGGTCATGTCACGAGCCTTGCGACGCGACGATGCCGCGCTCGCACGCAGCCGACCGGCGTTGTAGCCGATCTCCTCAGTGACCTCTTCGACCCGCAAGGCCTTGGCAGCGCGCCGCACCCGGACGTCACGCGCGGTGCCGTCGGTGACCTCTGCGAGTGTCACAGCTGACATGTGCAGCGTGGAGTCCGTGCGACGGGCCACGGTTGCCCAGGCTTGCATCTGCCGCCCGTCGTCGGCCAGGGCAGAGAGTGCCTCAGAGTCCAGCAGGATCGAGTGCGGGCCGACGATCACCGCGCGAGCCTGGCCATGATCGCCGCGACCTCGTCCTCGTCGACCGCGCCGTGCTCAGCCTCCATGCTCTGCAGCACGTCGTCGAGAGCGTCCCGCTCGAGTTGTCGTGCAACCGCCCCAGCGACGTACGCGGAAAAGCCGCGCGACCCCGCGCGGGCACGAACGCCCTCCGAGGTGGTCACGGGCATGGAGACGGAGTGCTTCTCAATACCGGCTGCAGCAGACATGCTCCAATCCTACTTGAAGTAGGAATGACATTCCACAGGACAGCCGACGGCGGCATGGCACCCAGCCGGGCTGTCAGTGGCGGGCGGTAGCGTCCCGCTGCATGGTGAACATTGACGAGAAGATTGCAGGGCTGCGCGCCGCTGCGGAGAACGGCGATCCGGAGGCCGCGCGCGAGCTGGGGCGGCTGCTGTCCCTGACGCTCACGGACCCCCAGGAGCCCGGCGAGGGCGAGCCGGAATGGCCCGAGGAGCGGTGGCTGCGTGCCGCGGTCCAGGCACGGCCCGACGACGTCGAGGCGCTCATGTTGCTGGCCGGGCGCTTGGCCGCGCAGAGCTCGTCCTGGGAGAACTACTGGGAGATGAACCCCGATGAGATGGCGGCCGAGGGGAAGGACGAGTCCACCATCAGCCGGATGTGGGCCGAGGTGAGCGACCTGCACACGCGGATCCTCGCGGCCGGTCCTCCTCCCCACGCCGTGCCCGGCCTGGAGAGGCTGGGGGAACTCGTCGACGTCCACGCCGAGTCCGTCGCCGAGGCGGCCTACAGCTTCTACGCGCTGCAGGACGATGCGCAGAGCGGATCCGTTCTGAATATCCTGATCGTCGTCGCCACCGACCTCGACGAGCTCCGCTGGGCATGCGACCAGTGGCTCGCGCTCACCGACGGTGGGATCGGCCAGCTCACGGTCAGGACGTACGTGGACGGCGACGAGACGAGCCAGGTCGACCTCGACGAACACCTGGACGGCGCGAGAGTCGCCTGGGACGCCGTCCCCGTTCCCGAGCTGACGGGCACCCTGCTTCCCGCGGGGCTGCCGGTTCCGGGTCCCTCGCACTCGGGACTATGGCACTACGGGGTCACCGTCGAGGTCGGATGACCGTGCTGTCGACAGTCACCGCCGTCGGTAGGCCGTGGCCAGCACCGACACCGTGACCTGATCGGGCAGGTCGCCGTCGTCGGACAGCTCCGCCTCCGTGACGTGGCGCGCGCTCGGCGTCATCAGCACCAGGTCGACCGCCTCCTGCGGCGTCAGCGGCGTCGTGTACTCGACCCGCCTGGTGCGCGCCGTCTCGAACCAGGGATCCAGCGCCTGGTGCAGCCGCTGTTCCTTGTCCGGGTCCATCGTCACCATCTGCGTGATCTGGCGGCGCAGCTCGGCCAGGTGCCCACCGACGGGCCGCACCACGACCAGCGTCCCGCCGGGGCGCAGCACGCGGTGGAACTCGGCCGGGTTGCGCGGGGCGAACACGTCCAGCACGACGTCGACCTGCTCCGACTCGATCGGGAACGGCCGGAAGACGTCCCAGGTCGCGGCGGCGGCCCGCGCGTGCGCCTTGGCCGCCACCCGCAGGGCGTGCGCCGAGGTGTCCAGGCCCAGGCCGACGGCGCCGGGCAGTGCGTCGAGCACCCCAGCGAGGTAGTAGCCGGTGCCGCAGCCGATGTCGACCACCGTGGCGGGCCCGGCCTGGCGCACCGGGCGTCCCGGGCGACCGGAGCGTCCGGGACCATCGGAGAGATCGGCCTCGGCGGCCAGCTCGGCGACCGCGGCGCGGATCGGCGCGTACCGCCCGGCGGCCAGGAAGTCGCGCCGGGCGCGCGCCATCGGCCCGTCGTCACCGCTGGTCGCTCGCGCGCCGGTCAGCAGGCCGACGTACCCGTGCCGGGCGATGTCGAAGCTGTGGCGGCGCGGACAACGCAGCGCCCCCTCGCCGGCCGACAGCTCGGCACCGCAGGACGGGCAGCGGAGCAGCGGCAGGATCGGGTCGAGGGCGGAGGGAAGGGAAACGGGCACGAGCACTCTCCTGGCAGCGATGGTGGGGCGGGCGAGGTCAGACCCGGTCCTCCGGGACCGGGTTCGCGGCCCGTCCCTCGGTCGACAGGAGCAGGACGACGGCGTCGGGCCGCAGGCCGATCGCATCCCGCCACCCGGCCTGCCCGAGCACCAGGCGGGCGGCCGCGAGGGTCGCCGCGCCGCACGGCCCGGAGTCGACGCCGTGCCGCGCCAGGTCCTCGACGGCGGCAGCCGCCTGGTCGTCGGAGACGGTGACGGCGCCGTCGAGCCCGTCGCGCAGCACGGGCCACGCGAGTGTCGAGACCGTGCCGCAGTTGAGTCCGGTCATGATCGTGTCGCCCGTCGGCGCGGTGACCGGCTTTCCGGCGCGCAGCGCCGCGACCAGCCCGGCGGCACGGTCGGGTTCGACGGCGAGCAGCGTGCCCCCGTCGGCCCCAGCACCGCGGTAGTGGCTCACCACGGCCTGCGCGAGCGAGCCGACGCCGACCGGCACCACCACCAGGTCAGGCGCGGCCACGCCGAGCGCGGCCAGCTGCGCGTCGGCCTCGAGACACAGCGTCGAGTAGCCCTCGACTATCCACTGCGGGACGTCGGTGTACCCGGGCCAGGCCGTGTCCTGCACCAGCACCGCCTCCGGGTCGGCGGCCGCATCGGCAGCGGCGCGGGCCACGACGTCGTCGTAGCTGCCGTCGGCCTCGACCGTCTGCGCGCCCTCCGCGCCGATGGCCTTCTTCGCGGCCTCCGTGATGCCCGGCGGGTAGTAGACCGTCGCGGCGGCGCCGATCAGGGCGGCCACGTGAGCGACGGCGCGGCCGTGGTTCCCGTCCGTGGCGGCGTACAGCCGGACGGCGCGGCCCCGGACGGCGTCGCGCACCGCGGCGAGCGTGACCGCGGACAGCCCGAACCGCTCCCCCAGTGCCCGCGCGATCGCGTAGGACGCGCCGAGAATCTTGAACGCCGGCAGCCCGAAGCGACTCGACTCCTCCTTCACCAGCACCCGCCCGACGCCGAGCTCCGCCGCGAGCCGCGGCACGTCCCGCAGGGGTGTGGGCTGGTATCCGGGCAGGGTCCGGTGAAAGTCGATGGCGGACATATGGTCGATTGTCCCCGACGTCCCCGCCACGAGCCGACGGGTCAGAGCAGCCCGACCGCCGCGAGCGCCGTCGCCACGACGCCCGCGAGGGTACGCACGTGGTTCCAGGTGGTCCAGGGACGCCAGTAGGCGCGCCATCCGGACGCCTTGTCGGGGGAGGCGAGGAGCCGGTTGTTGAGGGGCACGTTCAGGGCCATCGTCACGCCGAAGGTTCCGACGAGGTAGACGGCGGCGGCCGCGATGATCCACGCGCCGCCGTCGTGCCCACCGACGAGGCCCCAGATGCCTGTCGCCGCGGGGACGAGGAGGGCGCCGAAGAAGACGCTCATGAACGCGGGCAGCGGCGCGGTCTCGTTGATGCCGTTCATCGCGGCGCCTGCGGCGTCGTCGGAGGCGCGGGCGAGGCCGCTCATGATGAACGACGAGAAGCCGTAGAACACGCCCGCCGAGGTCCCGAGCAGCACCACCGATGCCACGGCGAAGATCGTCCAGACCATCCGAAACCCTCCAGGTCAGCGCATCGATGCGGTGAGCTGCAAGCCACTCTTGCACGAACCGGTCGGGATGTTCCAGGTGAATGCCCGACGACGATCCGCGCTCGGCTGCGCGCTGTCGTTGCCGAGGTAGCGGCCGCACCGCCGATCCGTTTTTCAGGCGGCGGCATGTGGGAGGCGATGCACGGTGACATGCGAGGAGTTTTCGAGGTGCGCGTCGACGGCACACCCCGTCGCACGCATTACCGCCTCTATTGCGTTCTCGACTACAAGGCCAAAGGGTTCGACAAGCCCGTGCTCGCCATCATCGACGGGCGACGAAAGGCCTTCCGGACCGTGCTCACCGCAAACGACTACACCACGATCAAGAAGTACGTCGATGACTACTGGTCGACAAACCCCAGACCAATCGGCTGACCCGTCACGCGACGTTCTTCACAGCGCCGGGCCGTGCCTTGCGGACACCGTGCAGCATCGGCTCGGTCACGGTCCGACGCTCCTCCTCGGTCATGGGCTCGACCGCTAGCTTCAAGCCCAGCGCGGCGGCAACCTCGACAACCGTGCCGAGCGTCGGGTTCGGGTTTGCCGCGGTCAGCAGCCGACGAATTGCCGAACCGGTGATCCCAGTCGCTCGAGCCAGGTCAGCCTTCGTCAAGCCCTCGGCCGCGCGAGCCTCCTCGAGTGCATTGACCAGGGCGTCGAGCGCTGCAACCCGGGCAGACTCTGCCGCGAACTCGCGGGTGTACTCGGGGTCGCGGAGGTCGCGCTCGTGGTCGTCCCAAAATGCGCTGCGCATCCCGCCTCCAATGAGCTCTGTGTAACTCTTGTGCTACACAATAGCACTCACGGCCCGCCAGTACTGGGAGCACCGCCGCGGCCAGATCAGCGCACCAGCAGCTCGAGGACGTGCGCTGGTTGTAGCGCTTGCTGCACTCCGATAACAGATCGGGCACACCGGACGCTTTCGCGCCCCGGAGTGTCGGTGTGCCGTGGAACACTTCGGGGCATGCTCGAACTTGCCACCGGAACCGGACTCGCCCTGTCGGCGGGCCTCAACGCATGGATCCCGCTCATCTTCCTCGGGGTGCTCTCGCGCTTCACGGACCTCGTGCAGCTGCCGAGCACGTGGGCGTGGCTGGAGAACGGCTGGGTCCTCGCGATCCTGACCGTGCTCCTGGTGCTCGAGTTCGCCGCGGACAAGATCCCGGTGCTGGACTCCATCAACGACGTGGTGCAGACCGTCATCCGGCCCACTGCGGGCGGCATCGCGTTCGGTGCCGGCTCCATGTCGGAGACGACCACGGTCACGGACCCGAGCACGTTCGTGCAGTCCGGCCAGTGGATCCCGATCGTCTCCGGCGTCATCCTCGCTCTCGGCACCCATGCCGCAAAAGCCGGTGGTCGCGTGGTCGCCAACACCGTCTCGGGCGGCACGGCCGCGCCCGCGTTGAGCGCCGCTGAGGACTTCACGAGCGTCGGCCTCGGGTTCCTGTCCGTCCTGGCGCCGCTCGCGATCATCCCGGTCATGATCCTGTTCGTGATCGGTGTGATCCTGCTGGTCCGAAGCCTGGTGAAGCATCGCCGCGCCCGCGCGGCGGGTCACGGTGGAGAAGATGCCTATTACGTCTGACGTGCGCGCGATCGAGCGCGCCCGGCTCACCTCGGCGGGCCTGGGCACGCTGCGTAGGGATGACGACGGCGGCGTGCCCGGCGTCGTCTCCCGGCTGGGGGCCGTCCAGTCGCAGGAGCTGCACTCCTCCGCGTGGAGCGTGGCCCAACGCCTGGCCGCCCCGGCCACGCTCGCCCACGTGCAGGACGCGCTCGCCGACGGCTCGATCCTGCGCACCCACATCCTGCGCCCCACCTGGCACTACGTGGTGCCCGACGACCTGGCGCCGCTCATGACCGCCACAGCGCCCCGGATCCGCCGGGCGATGCTCTCGGCGGAGCGGCCGCGCGAGTTCGACCACTCCCTGCTCCCCCGCCGCCACGGCGTCATCGCCGAGGCGCTCGCCGGCGGTCCGCTCACCCGCAAGGAGATCGGCGCGGTGCTCGCCGAGGCAGAGGGTTCGCCGCTCGACAACTGGCACCTGGGCCAGGTCATGATGCACGCCGAGCTCGACCTGCTCGTCGCGAGCGGCCCGATGCGCGGCAAGCAGGCCACCTACCGGCTGCTGCCCGAGCAGAAGACCTGGGATGAGGACGAGGCCCGCATCCACCTGGCCCGCGGCTATGTCCGGGGCCACGGCCCGTGCCGCGCCGAGGACGTCGCCTGGTGGGGCACCCTCACCAGGACGGCGGCTCGTACGGCCGTGGCCGACGCCGGGCTCACCCGGCACGAGCTCGCCGGCCTGACCCTGTGGGCCGACGGCGACCTGCCCGAGCCCGCGCCGTCGGGCACGGTCCGGCTGCTGCCGGTGTACGACGAGCTCTTCTGCCACGACCTCAAGGGGTGGCCCACCCCGATCGGCAACGGCACACCGAACCGCTGGTCCTTCTCGGGGAACGTGACGGTGGACGGCGCGATCGCGGGCGGCTGGTCCCGGACCCTCAAGGCACAGAGCGTGGAGATCACCGTCGAGCTCATCGAGGAGCCGACCGCCAAGGTGTGGGCCGCCATCGAGGAGGAGGCCGAACGCTACGGGCACTTCTGCGGGCTGGCGCCGACCCTGACCCGCGGCCCGGTCGGCAAGGGCACGATCGGCTGAAGCGCCCGCGCCCGGCGTCGAGAACGGGCGCGCCGGGGTGGCGCAGGTCGAGGCGTAGTCGGCAGACTCCGCATATGACTCGCATCGCCGTCGAAGGCCAGGCCACCCGCACGCACCCCGCGGAACGTGGCACCGTCAACCTGCACGTCGCGTTCTCGGGCACCCTCCGCAACGACGTCGTCGACCAGGTGGCCCGCACCCACACCATCCTCGTGGAGCAGGCCAAGGCGCACGTCTCGGCGGGCGCCGCGGAGAAGTGGGACTCGGACTCCGTGCACTCGTACGTCTACGACGACCGGGTCAGGAACTCGGAGACGGGCGGCAAGCAGCGGGTGCGGCGGTTCCGCGCGTCGGCGCGGCTGTCGGTGACCTTCAGGGACTTCGAGGCGCTGTCCACCTGGCTCGCGGACATCATGGACGTCGACGGCGTCGAGATCGACCGGGTCACCTGGGCCCTGACCGACGAGACGCGCAAGACACTCCTGGCGGAGGCCCGGGTCGAGGCCGCAGAGGAGACGGTAGTGCGCGCGCAGTCGTACGCGGACGCGCTGGGCCTCGGCCCGGTCTCGCCCGTGGCGATCTACGAGGCGGGCCTGCGCGGCGGCGGAGGTGGGGGCGGGAACGTCCCGATGTACGGCATGCGCGCGAGCGCCATGGCCGACGCCGGCGGCGGTGCGCAGGTCGAGCTCCAGCCCCGGGACATCGACGTCGACATCACGCTGTCCGCGGACTACGAGGCGGGCGCGCCCGCCGAGGGCTGAAGCTGCGCGTCGCCGCTTGAGAATGACCATGCACCTGCTGCCAGACCAGGGCTCGGACTGGCAGCAGGTGCATGGTCATTCTCAAGGGCTCGGCGTCAGGGCCTCCCGCTGTCACACGGCGGCAGAATGGCAGGGTGCGCCTCGATGCCAGCACCTGCCGATCCCGCTTCGCCGCGGCTCGGCACGCCTACCTCGCCACGGCCGACGCCGGCGGCGTGCCGCACCTCGTGCCCGTGACGTTCGCCCTGATCAGCGCGGCAGACGGCACCACGGACGACGCCGTGGCCGACGCTGGAGTCCACGCACTAGCGGGAGATGAGGTGGTGGTCGCCGTCGACCACAAGCCCAAGGGGACGCGCGACCTGAAGCGCCTGCGCAACATCGCCGAGAACCCGCGGGTCGCGTTCCTCGTGGACCGGTACGACGACGACTGGGCGCAGCTCTGGTGGATACGCGCGGACGGCGTCGCCGTCGTCGTCGAGCCTGAGGCCGAGCCCCGGGCCGGGGAGCACGAGGTCGAGAGCGAGTACGAGCCCCGCGCGGCGGCGTTGGATGCGCTCGCCGCGCAGTACCCGCAGTATCGCGAGCACCGGCCGGACGGCCCGCTGATCAAGGTGCGCGTGACCCGCTGGTCCGGCTGGGCGCACGGCTGAGCCCTGCCGGACCCTCGCGGATCCGGGTCACACCCTCACACGGTCACGCGGTCACACCCACTGGACGAGCTGCCAGACGATCCCGTTGGGGTCGGCGAACTGGCAGTATCGCTCGCCCCAGGGCTCGGTCTCGGGCGGCGTGACGACCTCCGCCCCGGCGGCGGAGATGCGGGCGTACTCGGCGTCGAGGTCGTCGACGACGAACGCGATGAGCAGCCCCTGGCCGGCCGGACCGGCGATCCGCTCGGGCTTGAAGGTGCCCAGACCGACGCGCAGGAACACGATGTTGACACCGGCCGTCGGGTGCGTGAGCGACACGAACCCGTCGTCGGACATGGCCTCGGTGAAACCGAGGTGCTGCTTGGCGAACTCAGCCGACGCGGCGACGTCGGGCACGTTGAGGGACAGGGCGGTACCGGTGATATTCAAGCTGACTCCTCGCATCAGAACCTTGTACGGCGTACAACGTAGGATGGTTGCAGAATGTTCCCGGCCCCTCACCCCGATTTTGGAGACCCATGCCCCGTGAGCTGATCGACCTGCTCTGGCGCGACCACCCGGCCGCCCCGCAGGGCGGCACACGTGGGCCCCGGTCGCGCGTCACGACGGGCGCCGTCGTCGACGCCGCGAGCACGCTGGCCGACGGCGAGGGCCTCGCCGCCGTTACAGTCCGCCGCCTCGGCGAAGCCCTGGGCATCTCGACGATGTCCGTGTATACGCACGTGAACGGCCGCGACGACCTGCTGGTCCTGATGGCGGACGCCGCCTACGCCCGCATGCCGCTGCCCGCTCACGGGACCTCGGGCTGGCGCGCCCGGGTGCGCCGCGTCGCCGAGACGAACCTCGCGCTCCACCTTGAGCATCCGTGGCTGCTGGAGATCGACGACGACCGCACGGCGTTCGGCCCCGGCACCATCGCGAAGTACGACCACGAGCTGCACGCCCTGGACCAGCTGCCCCTGGACGACGTCGCCCGCGACGCGGCGCTCACCTTCGTGCTCGACTTCGCGCGCGCCGCCGCCCGCGCCCGACGCCGCGACCCGCGGGCCGACGAGATGCCGCAGAACTGGGCGCGGTGGGGCGGGCGGCTCGCGGAGTACCTGGGCGACGACTACCCGCTCGCCCAGCGAGTCGGGAGCGCCGCCGGCGAGGCGATGAACGCCGCCTCCAGCCCGGCCCACGCCTGGACCTTCGGCCTGGCAAGAATCCTGAACTCGCTCGATCCGAAGACCAGTTGAGTGCTGGGTATTCGCGGACATTCCGGACAGGAATCCGCAAATAGCCAGCACTCAGCGCGGCTCGTCTTCCGAGCGGAGGCGGGGTTCCGTGCGGTTGGCCGGGCGGACGCCCGACTTGTCTTTGTAGAACGCGCGGATCACGTCCATGTCGGCGCCGACGTCGCCGGTGAGCTGGAGGCTCGGGCCGAGGCCCGCGACCTTGGCGACGCCGTCGACGTAGCCGAGCGTCAGCGGGAACCCGGTCTTCAGCGCGATGCGGTAGAAGCCCGACTTCCAGTACCCGGACCCGCCACCGCGCGTACCCTCCGGCGTCACGACGAGGTGGAACTCCTCGCCCCGCGCGACGGCGGCCAGCACCTCGTCGACGATGCTCGCCGGGTCGTTCCGGTCGACGGGGATGCCGCCCAGGGAGCGCATGAGACCGGCCATCGGCCCCTTGAACCAGGAGTCCTTGATGAGGAACCGGATCTTGAGGTCCATCTCGAACGCGAGGGCCAGCATGAGGAAGAAGTCCGTGTTGGACGTGTGCGGCGCGCCGATGAACACCGTGGGCCGGGTCGGGGCGGGTTCCGAGCGCATCCGGTAGCCGGTGACGGCCCAGATCAGTCGTGCGACAGCCCGGCGGATGGTGCGTGACATCGTCGTCCTCGAGTCAAGAGTGGATCAGGTGAGACCTCTGGCTGAAAAAGCGCAGAATCTCAATTCTGACAGACGTTCTCCCGGCTCAACGACCCGCCCGGGCCTCTGGTGCCCGACGCCGCAGCAGCGGGCGCAGGCTGCTCGCCGCGAGCCGCAGCAGGCCGCGCGAGCCCGCCGACTGCTCGTCGAACAGCATGAGCGCCACGTGCGCCATCGCGTCGTCGGACGCGGCGACCGCGCGAGTCGCGACGCCGGCCCAGAGCCTGGACCGCATGAGCTGCTGGGCCAGGTAGCACTCGCGGTAGTGCCGCCCGAACCGGCTCCGGTGCGCCCGCTCGAACCCGTCCAGCGCGGCGGGCAGTCCCTCGCCCCGCCAGGCCTTCCCCGCCCGCTGCAGCGCCCCGAGGTGCTCGGCGAGCTGCACACCGGCGGCCATGCCGTAGAAGATGCCCTCGCCGCTCAGCGGGTTGATCGTCGCGGCGGCGTCCCCGAGCAGCACCGCGGCGTGCCCCGGGGCCGTCATCGGGGTGCGCGCGGCGGCGTGCGGGAGCTGGTGCGTAGCCATCCGTTCCAGGCCGGACACCTCGAAGCCACGTCGTTCCAGGTCCTCGACGTACAGGTCGAACAGGTCGCGCAGCGTGCGGCCGTGCCGCTCGGTCTGCCGCTTGAGATGGTTCACCGGGATGCCGACGCCGACGTTCGCGCCGTCGTCCGGCAGGGGGAAGACCCAGCCGTAGACCGGCAGGAGCGACTCCAGGAAGTCGAACCGGAGCGTGTCGCTCACCGGCTTGTCCGGGTGGGTCACCTTCCCGTAGGCGCGCATGGCGATCATGGTGTGCCGCATCGCGGGACGCGCCACGCCCATGGCGCGCCGCACCCCGGAGTAGGCGCCGTCCGCGCCGACCACCAGGTCGAACGTGGCCTCGCCGTCGGACAGGGTGACCCGTTCGCCGCCGTCCGAAGTCGTCATGCCCTGGAACGACACGCCTTCGCGGACCTCCGCCCCGGCGTCCCGGGCCGCGCCCAGCAGCAGGTCGTCGAGCACGAGCCGCGGCGTGACGTATCCGGCGAGGTCGTGCCCCTCCATCAGCGGGCCGCGCGCGAGCGCCTCCACACCGCCAGGACCGCTGATGGCCACCGACATCGGCATGTGGAACTCCCGCAGCAGCTCCGACAGGCCGAGCCCGTCCAGCACCCGGCGGGCGCCCGGGCCCAGCCCGTCGCCGCAGGTCTTGTCGCGCGGGAACGTCGCCTTGTCGACCAGCGTCACGTGGGCGTCGGGCAGCTCTCGCCGCAGGGCGATCGCCGTGACGGCACCCGTGGGGCCACCGCCCACGACGAGGACCCGGGGTGCGTTGTTGCCGGTCACGCCGCCGACCCTACCGCTCCCGCACGCGGGCCGAAGCCTGCGACGACGTCACCGCCGGGGCTTGCGGCCCGGTGTCACGTCCTCGGAGGTGCCCGGGATCGTCTTGCCCGCCGGCGCCGGGCCGGGCGTCGTGGTGCCCGACGGCGGGACGCCCGCCCCGGTTCCGCCCGGCGTCGGCGACCCCGCACCACTGTTGCCCGGCGCGTTCCCGGCCGTGCCCGGCGCGGTCCGGTGCTTCCGGAACCGCTGCACCGCCTTGTACAGGGTGACGCCGGCGATGATGATCGCTATCGCGTCGTCGCCCAGACCCAGCGGGCCCAGCACGCCCTCCGACAGGAGGTCGATCGGGCTGGCCACGTAACCGGCGCCCGCGATGAACGTGAGGATCTCCTGCCAGGTGAACTTCCTGGGATCCTTGCCCCTCTTGTTTTCCTCGCGCATGTTCGGAACGTAACGGAGAACGGGGCGACTCGCCAGGATGTACAAATCACCTGGTTCGCCAGGTCGGCCTCGGGCCGCCCGCGTCACACGTCGATCGGACGGCGGTCCTGCACGAGTCGCGACGTGTACCCGGCCGTCACGAGCCGGTCGAAGGCGACCACGACGTCGTCGGGCACGTCCTCCTCGTGGGTGATGAAGCCCAGCTCGGCGTACAGCGTGAGGCGCTGCGTCTCGCCGACGAGCATGTCGACCACCCGGTCGGCGTCGCCGATCGTCGCGACGTACGCGTCGAGCTCCAGCGGGCGGGACACGCACACCACGTCGACGTCCGGCCACACGACGCGGCACGTCGCGAACGCGCGTCGCTGCTGGTAGGGGTGGGAGACGAGCAGCACGGAGGACGGCTCGATCTGGTGCTCGGCGAGCACCTTGCGGCTGTACTCCAGGTTCTCGCTCGTGTTGGTCGCCGCGGGCTCGACGAGCACGACGTCGGCGGGCACACCGCGTGCGATCGCATGGTCGCGATAGCCGAACGCCTCGCCCTCAGGAAAGGCGTCGAGCGTGGTGGGTGCGTTCGCCCCCGTGAAGACGATCTGCTGGAACAGTCCCTCGAGGTAGAGGTCGGCCGTGTAGTCGGCGACCCCCAGGTCGTGACCGCCCAGGCCGATGCAGACGTCGACCGGTCGCGGCTCGTGCTGCAGGTCGTGGAACGCCCACAGTGTCTCTACGTCCTCCCGCACTGCGGCGGGGATCATGACGTTCGGCATATGACGACCATATTGCTCAGGGGAATGACAGGCGCAACCTGAGTGTGGGTACGCACCTGGATTCCACGGTAATTGCGTGCAATGTCACAGCCCCCGAGAACGCGCGACCAGCGCCTTCTCCCCGTGTTCTCGCGCCCCCTACGCAGACATCCCATACGCACACAAGGTAGCGGACGCGCACGAACCGGCCCTGTCACCTGGTGTCATCCTCGCCGTCTCCCTCGCCCTCTCCCTCGCCGGCGCCGACCCCGACGACGTGGTCCTCGAGCTTGCCCGAGAACAGGTCGTAGTACTGCAGGTGCAGGTGGTAGCCGGCGCCCAGGGCGATGCGCCGGATCATTCCGAGCGTGGGCTCGATCTGCCCGGACTCGATGCGGCTGATCGTCGACGTGGGGACGCCGGCCAGCACCGCCAGTGAACTCATGCTGAGCTCTCGCTCGGCTCGGATCCTGACAACGATCTGGGCTGCGGTCGTGAGCAAGGTGCCCTCCCGTCGACGCTCGGCCATCGAAAACGTGCCATGACGCACGACAGGGCTCGCCGGAAAGTGAAGATCAATTTTCCGGCAAGCCCTGTGGGGCTGACTCTATACGTCTATGCCCGTCGCGGCTCATCGACAGGGCATGTGTCGCGTGTTTCCTCCGGGGGTGCCGCGCCGACACGTTGGCCCACTACTCTCAGCCACCATGGGTACAGCGAGCTCGCCGGGTGACGCCGCCGGACCCCGGCAGGCCGCCGGGAACGGCTCGGGTCGCCGCGGCCAGGCGGCGCGCGCCGTGCGCGCCCTTCTCCAGGAGCATCCCGCGTGGGTGCTGCTGCGGTCGCGGAACGCCGCGGCCGCCGTCGTGCTGCTGGACCGCAACCTCGGCGCATCCCGCCGTCGGCTGCCGGTGGAACAGCTCGCCGACCGGATCGACGACGACCTGCCCGAGCTGCGCCGCGCGGGCTTCGAGCTGCCCTACTCCGGCTACTTCTACGTCTCCGAGTGGATCGACGAGGGCGTGCTGGTGCGCCGCCGCGCCCCGCAGCCGGCCGGCGAGGCGGGCACCGAGACCGTCGAGCTGTCCGACGGCGCCCTGCTCGCCATCCGCTTCGTCTCCCGGCTGAGCAGGCCCCACCCCGCCGTGACCCCGTCCCGGCTTGGCGCGGTGCTCGACGGCCTGCACACCCTGGCCGACGAGGCCGATCCCGACCCGGAGACCCGCCTCGCCTCGCTGCTGGAGCAGCGCGCCGCCCTCGACGCCAGGATCGAGCGCGCCCAGCGCGGCGACGACGACGTCCTGCCGCCGGACGCCGCCGCCGAGCGCGCCCGCGAGGTCCTCGCCCTGGCCGGCGACATCCCCGCCGACCTGGCCCGGGTGCGCACCGAGCTGGAGCGCACCGACCGTGAGCTGCGGCGCCGGCTCCTGGAGTCCGACGGCTCGCGCGACACGTTCCTCGACGACATCTACCGCGGCGTGGACCACCTCGCCGAGTCCGAGGCGGGGCGGGGCCTGGTCGCGTTCCGCGACCTGCTGCGGCAGGCGGAGCACGTCGCGCAGGACGACGTCGGACGCGTGCTCGACACCGTCCACCTGGCGCCGACGGAGGCGTCCGCGCTGCGCCGGCTGCTGCCCACGCTGCAGGACGCCGCCGACGAGCTCACCGACACGATGGCCGGCCTGCGCCGCGCCCTGCAGCGCATGGTGCGGTCCGGCGAGCTCCCCGCCGAGCGCGCGCTGCGGCGCCTGCTCGGCCAGGCGCAGGACGCCGCGCTCGCCGCCGCCCCCGACGTCGCACCCGGCGCCGAGATGCGCCTCACGCTGCCCGTCGGCGCGGTGGCGCCCCGGTCCGTGGGCGGGTTCGCGCCGCACAACCCCGGCGGGGAGGACGCCGAGGCGCCGCCCGCCGCACCCGCCCTGCCGCCGCGGACCGTCTCGCTCACGGCCGTGCGCGCGATGGCCCGCGACTCCGAGATCGACGTCGACGAGCTGCGCGGGCACGTGAACGAACGGGTCGGCGCCGTCGGCCGCGCCACCGTCGCGTCCGTGCTCGCCGCGCACCCCGCCACCCAGGGCGCCGCGAGCGTCGTCGGCCTGCTGGCGCTGGCCGAGCAGCACGGCGTGGCCACCGGCAAGAGAGAAGACGTGAACTGGCGGTCCTCGCGCGGCGTCGCGCGGCGGGCCGTACTCCCCCAGAACCAGTTCGAGGAGCATGTCCCGTGACAGAACCCGACGTGACAGGATCCGCCCGCGCCGACCTCCGCACCGCGCGCCCCGGACGACCGGCCGGCAGCGGAGCGCCGCCGAGCACTGCCGGCCAGGAGCCCGGCGAGGCGATCGCCCGCCTCTGGCCGGGCGACCACGGCACGCTGCCCGCGCCGGCCCGCCGCGCGCTGGCCCGGCTCCTGCGCGGCCCGTACGTCGCCGCCGAGTCCGACCCGGACACGTGGCGCGCGCTCCTGACGAACGAGGACGTCGTCCGCGAGCGCCTCGCCGACCAGTACCTCGACCTGGTGGTGGACGCCGACGCGCAGGTCGCGTTCGTGCGCGACGTGCCGGCGGCGAACGCCCCGCAGGTGGTGCGCGAGGTGGCGCTGACGTTCCTGGACACGGCACTGCTGCTGCACCTGCGGGCCCTGCTGCTCGACTCGGCGGACGGGCGCGTGGCGATCAGCCGTGACGAGGCCGCCGACCACCTCGCCGTGTACCGGCGGCGCGGCGGAGGTTCGCCCATGGACTTCTCCCGGCAGCTGGACGCGACGTGGGCGCGGCTGACCGAGTCGGGCATGCTGGAGCCGCTCAGCGGGGACCGGTGCCTGGTCTCGCCCGTGCTGCGGACCGTGTTCGGCGCGGACCAGGTCGCTGCGCTGAGCGCGGAGTACGCACGACTGGCGAAGGAGAGCGCATGAACACGCCCCACCCCGGACAGTGGCGCCTCGCGCGCATCGAGCTGGTCAACTGGGGCACGTTCTCCGGGCACCATGTAGTGCCGGTGCCGCGGGAGGGCTTCCTCCTGACGGGTCACTCTGGCTCGGGCAAGTCCTCGCTGGTCGACGCCGTCGCCGCGGTGCTGACCCCGCCGGAGCAGCTGCGGTTCAACGTGGCCGCCGCCGGTACCGGCGCGACCGAGCGCGAGGCGGGCGACCGCGACGTCGTCTCGTACGCGCGCGGCGCGTGGCGGCACCGCACCGACGAGAGCACCGGCGAGGTCGTGGCGGACCACCTGCGCCCGGGCGCCACCTGGTCGGGCGTGCTGCTGGGATACTCGAACGGCACGGACGCGCCTGACGGCACCGTGACGCTGGTGCGCCTGTTCCACCTGACGCGCGGCTCGTCGACGCCGGCGACGCTGCACGTGGTGGTGCCGGGCGAGGCCGGGCTGCTGGACTTCGAGCGGTACGTCCGCTCCGGGCCCGACATCGCGGGGGTGACCGCGGCCTGGCCGGACGCGACGGTGAGCGAGCGGCACGGGCCGTTCGCCGCGGCGTTCACGCAGGCGCTCGGGATCGGCTCGGAGCAGGCGCTGGTGCTGCTGCACCGCACGCAGTCGGCGAAGAACCTGGGCAGCCTGGACGACCTGTTCCGCGGGCACATGCTGGACGAGCCGAGCACGTTCGAGCTGGCGGCCCAGGCCGTGGACCAGTTCGCGGACGTCGCGCGCGCCTATGCCGACATCGAGACGTCGCGCCGGCAGATCGAGCACCTGGGCCGGCTCGCGGCGCTGACCAAGGCGTACGACGAGGGCTCGGCGGCGGGCGTGCGCGCGGCGACCCTGCGCGGGTCGCTGGAGACGTTCAAGGACGCGTGGAAGCTCGACCTCGCGCACGGCGCCCTGGCGGACGCGCGGGCGGCGGAGGACCGGACGCAGCACCACCGTCAGGCGGCGGACACCGAGGTCGACGTCGCGGCGAACACGCACCAGCAGGCGGTGAACGTCCTGGGCGCCCGGGGCGGGCAAGCCCTGGCGACGCAGGCCGACCGCCTGCAGCGCGCGGGCGAGATCGCCGCGCTGGTCCGCACGCGGCGCGGTGAGCTGTCCACCGACCTGCAGTCGGTCGGCATGAACATGCCCGAGACGTTCGCGGAGTTCGCGGCGCTCAAGGAGAAGGCCCGGTGGGAGCTCGGCGGCCCCAAGCGGCCGGCCACCGGCGGGGTGCCCGCGCTCACCGGCGCCCTGCCCGCCGTCTCGACGGGCGCTGTCCCGTCGGTCGCAGGCGATTCCGTCGCCGGAGCGTCCGTCGCGACGGGCGCGCAGCCCTCGGTCGGCACGGGGGCCGTCGCGACCGTGGGGCGGTCCCGGGGGCCCGAGTCGCTCGACGCGAGCATCCGGGAGGCACTGGCGGCGCGCTCCGCCGTCGGGCACCGGCACGAGGCCGTCGCCGCGCGGATCCAGGCCGTGCGGCAGACGCAGACGAACGTGACGGCCGAGCTCGCCGCGGCCCGCCAGGCCGTGGCGGAGGCCGCAGGGCTGGACGTCTCAGTGCTGCCGTTCGCGGCCGAGCTGCTGCGCGTCCGCGAGGACGACGCGCGGTGGCGGCCCGTGCTCGAGGCGATCCTGCGGCCGCTGGCCACCGTCGTGCTCGTGGCGCCGGCGCACCGCGCGGCCGTCGCGGGCGCCGTGGCGGCCGGGCCGGGCCTGCGCTACCGCGTGGTCGGCGTGCGCAACGACGCGCCGCGGTCCACGGACGAGGCGTCACTGGTGCACAAGGTCGAGGTGAAGGACGGCCCGATGTCGGGCTGGCTGCACCGTCGCCTGTCCGAGCAGTACGACTACCTGTGCGTCGACGACGCCTCAGGGCTCGACCAGCACGAGCGCGCGGTGACCGACGAGGGCCTGATCAAGCACGGTCCCGAGGAGATCGAGCAGCCGATGCTGCCCGGCGTCGAGGACTGGGCGCTCGGCTGGGACGCCGACGACCGGCTCGACCTGCTCCTGGAGCTCGCGCGCGAGACGCAGGCGAGCCTCGCGGAGGCCGACGCCGCCGTGGCCGACGCCGTCGCCGAGCAGCGCGAGGCCGTGCGCCGCCAGCTCACGCTGCGGCACGTGGCCCGCCGCGAGTGGCGCGAGGTCGACATCGAGACCGCCGAGGCGGACCTGACCGACGCGCAGGCGTCGTTCGACCGGCTGCTCGACGGCACGATGGACCTGCTGCGGGCGTCCCAGGACGTCGCGGCCGCCGAGACGCGGCTCGACCAGGCGCGGGCGGCCGCCGCCGTGGCCGCCGACGACCTCGCCGAGGCCCGCGCCCACCGCCGTTCCCTGGAGCGCGTGGTCGCCGAGCTCGGGGACGCCCCGCCGAACGCGATCCCGCTCGCGCACCGCGAGGAGCTGGAGAAGCGGTACGCCGCCGTCCGCAAGACCGTGACGCACGAGGTGATCGACGACGTCTCGCTGACCGTGTCCCGCACGCTGGACGCGGAGCGCGAGGCCGGGCTGCGCACCTCCGCCGCGGCGGAGCGCGAGATCGTCGGGCTGCTGTCCGAGTTCCGGCGCCGCTGGCCCGCCATCACGCGCGACCTCACGGCGCAGGTCGGCGACCGGTCCCGGTACCTCGAGGTGCTGGAGCGCATCCGCACGTCCCGGCTGCCGGAGCAAGAGGCGCGGTTCTCCGACCTGATGACCGACCAGGCGCGGCGCGCGCTGCGCAAGCTCGCGGCCGAGATCCGGCAGGCGCCCGCGGCGATCCGCGAGCGCATCGTCGGGGTCAACACGTCCCTGCGCCGCTCCCCGTTCGACACCGACCGGTTCCTGGAGATCCGCGTCAAGGAGCGCAGGCCCGCCGCCGTGGAGGAGTTCCTCGCGACCCTCGACGTGCTGACCGGCGACACCGAGCCCGAGTACGAGGTCCTGGAGCGGCTGGTGCGCCGGCTCGGGTCCAGCGACCCCGCCGACCGCGCCTGGCGCGCTCTCTGCCTGGACACGCGCCGGCACGTGCACTTCACGGGCGTCGAGGTCACGGCGGGCGGCATCGCGCTGGCCGTGCACGACTCCTCGGCCGGGTTGTCCGGTGGACAGCGCCAGAAGCTCGTCGTGTTCTGCCTGGCCGCGGCTCTGCGCTACCAGCTCGCCGGGGCGTCCGACTCGGCCACGCCCGCCTACGGCTCGATCCTGCTGGACGAGGCCTTCGACAAGGCCGACACCGCGTTCACCCGCACCGCCATGGACACATTCGCGGCGTTCGGGTTCCACATGATCCTCGCGACGCCGCTCAAGCTGCTGCAGACCCTCGAGGACTACGTCGGCGGCATCGGTCTGGCCACGTGCCGCGAGATGCGGGAGTCGCGGGTGGACGTGGTCCTGCTGGAGTCCCCGCTGCCCGGCATCGACCCGGTGCCCTCGGCGACCCGGGGCGGGGCGGGCGGCGGTGCTGGTGGTGGTGGTGGTGGCGGTGAGGGGGCGCCCGCTGCACCGGTCGCGAGCCGGGCCGCGAGCCCAGCCACCTCCGCGCCGATCGCTCCGACACCGGTGACCGCCCAGCCTTCCGCCGGTGCGCCGACGCCACCCCCGGCCGCGCCGACTCCGGCCGTCTCCACGCCATCGGCTGGTGCGACACCGTCCCCGGCAGTTCCCCCGCCGTCCGCGCAACCGCCGGCCGGCACCGCGCACGCCCCCGCTGCCGCCCCCACGGCGCCCGCGCCCGCAGCGGCGTCCGCGCCGGTCGCGCCGCCCACTCCGGTCGCGCCGCCCACTCCGGTCGCGCAGACCGCTCCGGTCGCGCAGACCGCTCCGGTCGCGCCGTCCGCCCCGGTCGCCGACAGCGGCACGGCCACGCCGCCGCGCGGGCTCCCCGCAGTGCCTCCGCCTCCCCCGCCTCCGGCACCCGCCCCGGAACCGGCGTCGGACACGGCGTCGGACACAGGCGAGGACAGCGCACCGGAGCTGGACTGGTCGGTCACCGTGACCGCTGAGGAGCGGGACGACGTGCCGCCGGTGGCCAGGATGACCTCCCGCCGCCCGTCTCTCTGAACCGGTGGGCCTGCGGCCCTGACTCGACGTACCTGGTACGCCGAGTCAGGGCGGCAGTCCACCCGGGCCTGCTGACTCGCGCAGCTCGGGGCGACGAGTCAGCTAGGTGGCACGCCGCCACCAGGCGCCGTCCGCCAGCTCAGTGATCTGGCCCAAAATGCGGCGCAGTTCCGGGCCGAATCACTGACCTGACGGACGGGCGGGACGGCGGACGGGCGGGTTGGGGCGGCTGCCGGTCAGCGGGAGCTCTGGCCGTCCGCCAGGCCGCGGGCGTAGGCCTCGGCGGAGCCCTCGCGGAACAGGTCGTCGGCGCTGGCGCGGACCAGGGCGCGGGCGCCCGGGCCGTCGTCGTCCGTCAGGTGGTGCCCCATGCCGCGCACGACGGCGACCGCGCGTCCGCTCGACTTGCCCCGGACCAGCTCGGACGCCGCGGCGATCTCGTCGACGACGGCGGTGACCGTCACGGTGAGCGGGCGGCCGTGGGCATCGATGCTGCCGCGCAGGTCGTCGGTGGGCGTGATCCCGGCGCAGCCGATCGCGATGTCGACCAGGGCGTCGCGCCAAGGGCGTCCGGCAGTGTCGGTGACGACGACGCCGATCCGGCGCAGGCCGAGCCGCTGCGTGAGCGCCGCCCGGATCGTGCGGGCCGAGACGTCCGGGTCCACGGGGAGCAGCAGGACCGTGCCCTCCGGGGTGTTGCTCGCGTCCACGCCCGCGGCGGCCATCACCAGCCCGAGCTTGTTCTCGACGATCCGCAGCGGCGGCAGGCCCGGCCGTTCGCGCTGGGCGACCACCCGGACGGTCTCGTCGGTGATGGCCTGCTCGCGGTCGTCGGCGGCCACCACCCGCCCCTCGGCCTTGGACACGATCTTCGAGGTCACGACGACGACGTCGCCGTCATGCGGCCGGTCCTGCTCGTCCTGTGCCGCCAGGAGGCCGGCGATCAGCTCGCCGAGGTCGTCGCCGGGTGTGATCTCGGGCAGCCCGTCGGGGGCCCAGACGCTGAGTCGTTCCACGGGGACCATCCTCACACCACTACCGGGCGCCAGAGCCCAGCGTGAGGGGGCACCGCCCATTCGCGGCCGCTGTATCAAGGCGGTCGGCCCCGTCGGCGCGATACCCTGCCAGGCGTCCAAGCCACATATGTCTGGTTCGTACTGTGATCGATGGGGGAAGCGTCCGGTGTTGCACGACCCGCCCGCTCAGAGGACGGTTCCCGTACCTGAGCCGGCACCCCTGCGACCGGGCGAGCCGCGCACCATCGGACCGTTCCGGGTCCGGAACCGGCTGGGCAGCGGCGGCATGGGCGACGTCTACCTCGGGACGGCGCGTCGCGGGCAGCTGGTCGCGATCAAGCTGATCCGGGGAGCCCAGCTCCACGACGACGAGTTCCGCGCGCGCTTCCGGCGTGAGGTGCGGGCCGCCGCCAAGGTGCGCAGCCGGTTCATCGCGAACCTCGTCGACGCAGATCCGGACGCGGAGCTGCCCTGGCTCGCCACCGAGTACGTCCCCGGGCCGACCCTCTCGCAGGCTCTTGCCGCCCAGGGACCCCTGTCGCAGGACGAGGTGCTGAGCCTGGTTGTGGGCGTCGCCGAGGCGCTGCGCGGCCTCCACCGTGCCGGCCTCGTGCACCGTGACGTCAAGCCGGCCAACGTGATCCTGGGCCCGGACGGTCCGCGCCTGATCGACCTGGGCGTCGTCGCCTCGATCGGCGCGACCCGGTTGACCATGACCGGTCAGCCGGTCGGGACCCCGATATACATGGCTCCGGAGCAGGCGTCGGGCAGCCGGGCGACGTCGGCCACCGACGTGTGGGCGCTGGGTGCGCTGGCGTACTACGCCGCGACCGGAAACCACCTCTTCGAGGGCGACCACCCGGCCGTGGTGCTGTACCGGGTCTCGGCGGCGGAACCGTCCTACGACGACACTCCCGCGTACCTGCGCCCATTCCTCGACTCCCTCCTCGTCAAGGACCCGGAGCGCCGTCCGACCCTCGACGCGATCCTGCACTCGCTCGGCGTCCCCGACCCGGCCGGTGCCACGCTCCCCCTGGTCGAGCCGCGGCGAGCGCCCGGCGCCGGTCGGCGCGCGCCACGCGGCGGCATGCGACGACGCGGCGCGCCCCGCGGCCGCCGGAGGCGGACCATGGTCGTCCTGGGCTCGGTGGCCGCCGGGACGGCGGTGCTGGCTGGGGCCGCGTTCGGCGTGTGGAGCTCACTCACCGGCGACGACCGGGAGGCCGCCGGCACCGGGCAGACGCTGATCAGCGCAGCGCCGCAGAACAGCCCGAGCCCTGTCCAGACCGTCGCCGCCGACGGCAGCAGGGACCATCCGTGGGCACAGGGGACCGTCAAACATCTGGACGACGGCTCGTGCTGGATCGCCAGCGTCACCGGGGTGGAGGGGCGCCAGGCCACGCTGACGCTCGCGTGCGACGAGGCGGGGACGAAGCTCTACAGCACCCCGACACCGAGCGCGTATCTCGACGTCTACGCCGTCGGCGAGGACGGAACGACCCGACTGAGCACCGAAACCGACGCGACGCCGCAGGACACGTTCTGGACGCAGGGCAACCTCATGGACGCCATGCCGGTGACCGTCACCGTGACGCTGCCGGATGTCGGTCCGCTGGCCGCCGTGGAGGTGAAGCAGAACCGCTACGGCTACGGCTGGCACTGGGACGCCACCCGCTGACACTGCGGGGATGAGTGGCCTCCGGGCTTGAGGGCGCTCCCTGCACGACGCTCCGGCACGAGCAGCGCCTCACCGGGCAGGTCACCGCACGAGCTTGGGCAGCACCTCTCGGCCGAACGTCTCGATCCACTCGCGCTGGTTGCGCCCCACGTTGTGCAGATAGATGCGGTCGAAGCCGAGGTCGACGTACCGCTGGATCGACGCCCGGTGCTCGTCCGGGTCGGCCGAGATCAGCACGCGGCCGTCGAAGTCCTCGGGGCGCACCATCCGGGCGAGCTGCGCGAAGTCGTGCGGCGAGCGGATGTCGGACCGGGGGAACCGCATGCCGCCCACCGGCCACTCGGTCAGGGCGTTCGCCACCGCCTCGTCGTGCGTGGGCGCCCAGGAGAGGTGGAGCTGGAGCGCCTTCGGCATCCGCCCCGGGTCGCGGCCGGACTCGCGGGCGCCGTCGGCGAACCTGGTCAGCAGCGACGACATCCGCTCCAGGGGCGCGGCCTGCGTGATCAGCCCGTCCGCCGTCCGCCCGGCGCGGCGCGCGGTGACCGGACCCGCCGTGGCGACCAGGATCTCGGGCGCCGTCTCCGGCATGGTCCACAGCCGCGTCGACTCCAGCCGGAAGAACGTGCCGGCGTGCTTCACGTCCCGCCCGGCCAGGGACGCGGCAAAGAGCTTCTTGATGATCTCGACCGCCTCGAACATGCGGTTGATCCGCTCGGCCGCCTCGGGCCAGTACGCGCCCACGACGTGCTCGTTGAGCGCCTCCCCCGAGCCGACGCCCAGCCAGTGCCGGCCCGGGTTCATCGCAGCGAGCGTCGCCGACGCCTGGGCCACCACCGCGGGGTGCCACCGGAACGTCGGCGCCGTAACCGGCCCCAGGTCGCCCGTCGTGTGCTCCGCCGCTGCCGCGAGGACGTTCCACACGAAGCCCGCCTGGCCTTGCTGCGGGGTCCAGGGCTGGAAGTGGTCGGCGGCCATGACGCCGGAGAAGCCGTGCGCCTCGGCGAACGCCGCCAGCTCCACCGCCGTCCGGGGCGCGAACTGCTCGAGCATCGCGGCATAACCGATGGAAACCACGCGGACCACCCTAAGGCCCGCCCCGGGCACTGTTGTGGGCGCGGTCGTTGCGGCTAAAACGGGCGCACGGTCGCAACGATCACGCCCACAGCACTCAGGGGACCTGTCCGGTCAGAGGCGGCCGTGCAGGCGGAGCGACTTCAGCGCTCCGAGGGTGACGATGCCGCGCCACTCCACGGCCTGCCCCGGCGACCAGTGCAGGAAGTGGAAGTCCCAGCCGCCGTCGTCGAGCTGCTCCTGCTCCAGCCGGGCGAGCTCCGCCGAGATCTGCCCTGAAGAGAACAGCGCACGGCTGGGCGCGCCCGGCCGCGTCGACAGCTCCAGGGGCCGGAGCTTCTCGTCGTCCTGCCCGCCCTCGACGGGGATGGTCCCGTCCTCGCGCAGCAGCGGCCGCACCCGTTCGATGGCGGCGGCCGCCCGGTCGGGTTCGGGCACGGCGTCGAGGAAGTCGAGGGCGAACCCGACCGTGTACCCGCCCACAAGGGCTTCCGCCCCCTCGATCTGCCCCCAGCACCACGCGGTCGCCGCGTCGAGCCACGGATGGCTCACGCCCAGCTCCCACAGGTGGCCGGCGATCGCGTACGTGAGGAACCCGTTGTCGCTCGGTTCCCGCATCCAGGGCGCGGCCGGGTAGCCGACGCCGGTCGGCAGCACGTGCGGCACCCGCCCGTCGGGCAGCGCCACGGAGGCCAGCCAGTCCGCGGTCTCGGTGACCAGCGGCCCGACCGCCGGGTCGGCGGCGGTGCCCAGCTCGGCGAGCACCTCGAGCGCGGCCAGCGCGCCTGAGACCTGGCTGCCCGGCGCGCGCAGGTCGGGCTCGAGGGCGTGGCCCCAGCCGCCGTCGTCGTTCCGGTAAGGACGCAGGGCGTCCAGAACACGTCCGCTCGGTGCGCCGTCGAACAGCGCCGCGAGGCGGTGCCGCTCCAGCAGGCGGGCGTCGTCGTAGATGAACCGCTTGGCGGCTCCGATGTCGATACTCGTCGTTGTGCTCATGACTCCGACGCTAGGCGGCGGTCAGGGCGGCGTCTTCCAGGAATCGGACGGGTGTGAGGCCGGTCAGCCGGCGCACCTCGTCGGACATGTGGGCCTGGCTCGCGTAGCCGGCCACGGCGGCACGCTCCGCGAGCGAGGAGGACGGCCCGCCGGCCGACAGGCCGATCAGCCGCCGCAGCCGGGCGACGCGCCCGAGCATCTTGGGTCCGTAGCCGACGGCGTCCACGGTGCGCCGGTGCAGGTGCCGCTCGCTCACGCCCAGGTCCTCGGCGACGACCGAGATCCGGGAGCCGGGCACCCCGAGCCGCCGCGCCGCGGCCGCGACCAGCCCGTCGCGCTCCGCCTTGCGCTGCAGCACCGTGCGCGCGAGCAGGTCCAGCCGCCCGGCCGGGTCCGCGACGCTGAGCGCGTCGGCGAGCGCGGGCCCGACGTCGGGCCAGACGTCGGCGAGCGGCACCCGCTTGTCGCGCACCTCGGACGCCGGGATGCCGAGGACGGCGCCCGCCGCGCCGGGCCGGAGCCGGATGCCGCTGGTGCGCGACGCCGGGCCGGCGCTGGGCCCGGCGACGACCGGACCCGTGTCGGCGCCGACGACCACCAGCTCGCCGTCGAGCCGGACCAGGTCTACGCAGCCGTCCGGGATGATCCGCTGCTCGTGGCCCGGCGGGACGTCGTGCTCCCACAGGCAGGCCACGACCGGCAGGAGGCCGGTCGGCGGCGCGAGCTCACGGTACGGGGTCATGAAACCAACGCTACGTGGACCCCCTGACACTCGCCCTCGTGCCGGTCGAGTGTCAGTGGCCGGTGGCAGAGTCGGAGCGTGCCCCACATCCCGGCTCGCCCGAGCCGCCGAACCGCCGCGTCCCGCGATCAGCGCCACAGCCCGTGGCGTCGCCGCGCGCTGCGGGTCGCCGCCACCGCGGTCCCAGCCGCGCTGCTGGCGGCCGCGGCCTCGTCGTACGCCGCGGTGGTCACCGGCCGGATGGCCGCGAACCCGACCAGGGACACGCTGATCGTGCTCGCGGCGGTGAGTGCGGCGGTCGTCGTGCTGGACGCCGTGACCTGGCTGGTCGTGCAGCGTGCGGTGGCCCGCGCGGAGGCCACGCTCCGGTCCGACCTCGCCGCCGCGGCGCTGGGCCAGCCCCTGCCCGCGCTCGAGGAGCAGGCGGTGGGCGAGCTCCTGGACCGCGTCAACGGTGACCCCGAGCGGCTCACCCGCGCGATCAGCGGCATCGGCATCACCCTCGGCCAGGCGGCGATCAGCCTCGTGGTCGGCTGGGTGGCCGCCGGCCTGGTGTGGTGGCCGGCGTGGGTCGCGTTCCCGCTGGTGGCGGCCGCGGTGCTGGTGTTCGCTCGGCGGTCGGCGCGGCCCCTGCGCGAGCTGAGCCGGCGCAGCTCCGAGGCCGGGTCGGACCACATGGCGCAGCTCGAGGAGGCCGTGGCCGCACGCGACGACCTGCGCACCGCCCACGGCCAGCGGTACGTGCTGCGCCGGTACGCCGAGCTGGCCGCGCGGCAGATCCGGCTCCGCGAGCAGTGGTCCGTGGCGTTCTCGCGCGTGCGGCTGCGCACCGAGCTGCCCCTGGACGCCCTGGTGGGCGCGGTCCTGGTGGGCGGAGTCTGGGCGGTCACCGGCGGCACGCTGGACGTCGCGCGGCTGGTCACACTGTGGCTGCTCGTCACGGCGTTCGTCGGGCGGGTGGACGTCCTGGGGCGGCTCCTGCCGCGCGTCGAGGAGGCGATCGGCACGTTCCAGCGGGTGCGCGACCTGCTCGCCGCACGCCAGGAGCCCGCCGGTGGCGCACCGTTCCCCGGCCGGGCCCGCTCCGGCGGGCGCGGATCTGACGAGCACGGCTCCGGTGAGCGGGACGCCGCCCCACCCACCGGGGTCGACGTCGAGCTGCGCGACCTGACGTTCGCCTACGGCGACGGCTTCGCCCTGGGACCGCTGTCCCTGACTATTCCGGCGGGCACCACGTGTGCCCTGGTGGGGCGGACGGGATCCGGCAAGACGACGCTGACCAAGATGCTGTCCCGCGCGGTCGAGCCGCCCGCCGGGAGCGTCTTCCTGGGCGGCCGGGACCTCACCGGCCTGGACGTGCACGAGCTGCGCACGCGCGTCGGCGTCGTCGGGCAGCGCACCGAGATCCTGGCCGCGACGCTCGCCGACAACATCACGCTCTGGGCCGCCGTACCGGCGGAGCGCGTCACGCGGGCGATGGACGCGCTCGGCCTGCGGGCCTGGGCGGAGTCGCTGCCCGACGGCCTCGACACCCGGCTCGGCCCGGACGGCGTCACGCTGTCGGCCGGCGAGGAGCAGCTCGTCGCCTTCGCCCGGTTGCTGGTGCGCGACGTCGAGGTTGTCGTGCTCGACGAGGCCACGGCTCGCATGGACCCGGCGACCGCGGAGCGGGTCACCCTGGCCGCGCAGGCCCTCCTGACGGGGCGGACGGCGATAGTCGTCGCGCACCGCCTGCCCACCGCGCGGCATGCCGACACCGTGGCCGTGCTCGAGGGCGGCCGCCTCGTGGAGCACGGGCCCTGGGACCGGCTGGCGGCGGCGGACGGGCACTTCGCCCGCCTGGTCGCCGCGGCGGGGCTCGGGGAGTCGGACGCAGATGCAGACACCGAGCGAGGCGCTGGATCCGCCGCCTCCGCCGTCACCGTGCCCACCGACGGCGAAGGCGGCACCGCGGCGGCAACCCGGTCCGTGCGGGCGCCGCACTCGTCCGCGCAGGCTGCGCGCAGCGGCGCCACGCCCTCCGCGCGACCGGACCGGACCCTCGCGGCGCCGCGCCGCACGTCCATGGCGCGGGCCGTGTGGAGCACGCTGCGCGCCCGGCCGCTCGGCCTCCTGCTCCCCGCCGTCGTCTGGGAGCTGACGGACTACCTCACCTCGACCGGCCTCGTCGTCGGGTGGCTGTGGGCGTCGCTCGTCGTCGGCCTGGAGCACGGCTCCGCGTCCTGGCTCCTGGCGTGCGCGATCCTCGCGGCCGTGGTGGCCAACACGCTGCTGCCGTTCACCGTCCGGCTGACGAGCGCGCGCTGGTGGGCCGACTCCCGGCTGCGGCTGCACCTCAGCCTCCTGCGCGGGCAGACGGCGCAGCGGCGCACCGTCCGCGACGCCCCCGGCGAGATCGCCGCGCGGGCCCAGGAGGACTACCGGCTCACGGGCCACACCCAGGCCTGGCGCGAGCTGCTCACGGCGCCGGTCACGCTGGCCCTGCTCGTGGTGCTGAGCGACAGCCTGCTGGCCGGCGCGATCGGGCTCACCATGGCGGCGGTGATGTTCGCCGCGCAGGTCCTGGGCAGCCGCTCGGTCGCGGCGGCCGCGCGGCAGGCAGGCGACGCCGCGGCGGAGCTGGGCCGCCTGCTCGGTTCGGCCCTCGACGCTGTACGCACCGTCAAGCTGGCGGCCGCCACCGACGGCGTGCTCGCCCAGGTCGCCCGGGTCGACGGGCGCCGGGTGCGGGCCTCGCTGCGGGAGGAGCAGACCAGCTTCGTGGTCGGGCTGGCCCCGTCCGTGCTGAGCCGGGCCGCGACGGTCCTCGCGTGGACGCTGCACCTGAACGGCACGTGGTCGCTGGCCACCACGCTGCTGGTCAGCACCTCGATCGGCACGTTCAGCTGGATCGGGTACGGGCTGGGCGCCCTCGTGACGAGCGCGGCGTCCGCCCGCCGCTGGGTGGAGGTGACCTCCCGGTACGCCGGCACCGAACGCCTCGCGGACGTGCCCGAGGACGTCGACCTGTTCGCCGGCACGTCCAGGCCGGATACGTCAGCCAGTGCCGCGAGTTCAAACCCGCTACGCGAGCTCCGCCTCGAGGGCGTCAGCGCCCGGCACGACGACGGCACGGTGGGCGTCGCCGGCGTGGACCTCACCGTGCGGCGCGGCGAGCTGGTGCTGCTGGTGGGCCGCGTCGGATCCGGCAAGTCATCCCTGCTCGGGGCCTTGTCCGGCCTCGTCGACGTCGACGGGCGGCTCGCCTGGAACGGCGCCGACGTCGCCGATCCGGAGACGTTCCTGCGCCCGCCCCGCGTGGCGCACGTCGCGCAGGTGCCGCACGTCGTGTCCGGGACCCTCGCGGACAACGTGCGGCTGGACCACGACCGCCCCGTCGACGGCCCGGTCCGCTCGGCCGGGCTCGACCGCGACGTCGCCGAGGCGGGCGGCACCGGCACGATCGTGGGACACCGCGGCCTGCGGCTCTCGGGCGGCCAGGTACAGCGGCTCGGCCTGGCCCGGGCGCTGGCCACGGGCTCCGACCTGCTCCTCGTGGACGACGTCTCCTCGGCCCTCGACGCCGTCACCGAGGCGGAGGTCTGGTCGGGCCTGCGCGCCGCCGGCACCACGGTGCTCGGCACGACCTCGCGGGCAGCTACCCTCGCCGTCGCCGACCGGGTGGTCGTGCTCGACGGCGGCCGCGTGGCCGCCGTCGGACGATGGCATGACCTGGCGCCCCGCTGGTCCCACCTTGCCGGCTGACCCCGCCCGCCGCTCGAACCCGTCTCGCTGGTCGAGCCTGTCGAGACCTCGCTCGACCAGCACCCAGTCAAACGCGCGCCGCCCGGCGCCGCGCCTGCGCGTCCGGGTCCGCGACCGGCGCGGCAGCCAAGAGCGCGCGCGTGTACGAGTCGGCGGGGGCGCCCAGCACCTGCGCCGTCGGCCCGTTCTCGACGATGCGCCCCGCCCGCATGACGGCGACCCGGTCGGCTACCTGTTCCACGACCGCGAGGTCGTGCGACACGAACAGGCACGCGAACCCGAGCTCCGCCTGCAGGTCGCGGAACGTCTCCAGCACGTGCGCCTGCACGGAGACGTCGAGGGCGGACGTCGGCTCATCCGCCACGAGTACCGCCGGCCCGAGCGCCACGGCCCGCGCGATCGCGACGCGCTGCCGCTGCCCGCCGGACAGCTCGTGCGGGTACCGCCGTGCGTACTCCGGCCCCAGCCGGACCAGCTCCAGCAGCTCGCGCACGCGTGCGTCCCGCGCACCCCGGTCCAGGCCGGAGTGCAGGCGCAGCGGCTCGTCGACCGACTGAGCCACGGTCCAGCGCGGGTTCAGCGTCGAGGCCGGGTCCTGGAACACGACCCCGGTGGCCCGACGCCGTTCCGCGCGCTCCCCGCGTGTGGCCCGCGCTAGGTCGACGCCGTCCACCACGACCCGGCCCGACGTCGGCCGCAGCAGGCCCGCGACGACCTGGCCGAGGGTCGACTTGCCCGAGCCTGACTCCCCCACCAGACCCAGCACCTCGCCGCGCCCGATCCGGAGCGTCACGCCGTCGGCCGCGACCACCGAGCGGCGCCCGCCGTAGGTCACGGTGACGTCGTCGAGCAGCACGGCACCCCCACCGGTCGAGCCCTCGCCTACCGACGACGAGATCCCGACCGGCTCCACCACCAACGCCCCGCCCAGCCGCGGCACCGCCGCCAGCAGCGTGCGCGTGTACTCCTCGCGCGGCGCGGCGAACAGCTCGCGCACGGACCCGGCCTCCACGACCCGCCCGGCGCGCATGACGACCACGTCGTCCGCGAGGTCGGCCACCACTCCCATGTCGTGCGTGATCAGCAGGACCGCGGTCCCCCGCTCGTCCCGCAGCCGCCGCAGCAGGTCGAGGATCCCGGCCTGGACGGTGACGTCCAGGGCCGTCGTCGGCTCGTCCGCGATGATCGCCACCGGGTCCTGCGACAGCCCCATCGCGATGAGCGCGCGCTGGAGCTGCCCGCCGGAGAGCTGGTGCGGGTAGGACTCGGCGACGCGCTCCGGGTCGCGCAGCCCGGCCTCGGCCAGCAGCTCGAGGACGCGCTCCTGCGCCGCGCGCCGGGACAGCCGGGCCGGCCCGCGCTGGTGCGCCTGTAGCGCCTCGGCGACCTGGTCGCCGACGCTCAGCACGGGGTTCCAGGCGCTCATCGGCTCCTGCGAGACGAGCGCGAGCACGGCGCCCCGCACGTCCCGGAACGCCTCCGGCGTCGCCCCGACCAGCTCGGCGGCCGCACCGTCGGAACCGGCCGCGCCCGGCCCGCCGTCCGCGCCGTCCCCGATCGACCCGCCAAGCCGGATCGACCCGCCCACCTCCGCGCCGTCCGGCAGCAGCCCGAGCACCGCCATCGCGGACACCGTCTTGCCCGAGCCGGACTCGCCCACCAGGGCTGTCACCCGTCCGGGGCGCAGCGCCCAGGACACGTCGTCGACGGCGGGTGCCGCGGCGTCGTCGAACACGACGGACAGCCCCTCCACCCGCAGGAGGGGCTGTCCGTCGTTCACCGGGCTGGTCACGGGGCCAGCGAGACCTGCAGGTAGTTCGGGTACGCCGGGAAGTCCGGGATCCGGAAGTTCTCGACCTTCGAACCGTGCAGGAACGAGTTCTTCGTGTAGATCAAGGGGACCACCGGGGCGTCGCCCAGGATGAGCTTGTCGGCCTCGACCCACAGCGCGGCGGCCGCGTCGGTATCGGTCTCCTGCGTGGCCTGCTCGATCAGGTCGTCGGCCTCCGGGTTGGCGTAGCGGGCCAGGTTGTACCCGCCGTCTCCGATCTGCGAGGAGTCGAACAGCGGCTGGATGTTGCCGTTCGCGCTCGGGAAGTCCGGCTGCCACGACGACAGCGTGAGGTCGTAGCCGGAGCCGTCGCCCTGTGTGGTCGTCTCCGTCCACACGTCCTCGGCCTGCGGCACGATGGTCACCTTCAGCCCGGCCCGCTCCAGGCCCTGCTGGATCGCCTGGGCCTGGGCGAGCGTCGGGGCGTCGTCGGTCACCACGAGGCGCAGCTCGCGGCCCGACCACCCGGCGTCGTCCAGCAGGGTCTTGGCCTGCTTGACATCGCCCTCCGGGGCGACGTCGTTCACGCCGTTCGAGTACTCCTCGCGCCCCGGGATGCCGGGCGTGACGAGCGTCGTCGCGACGTCGCCCGCGATCTCGCCGCCCGACGCGACGCGATAGGCGTTCTTGTCGACGGCCAGGCTGATCGCCTTGCGGACGTCGAGGTCGTCCAGGCCCTTGGCCTCTGTGTTGATCGCGAGGTACGCGAGCGCCCCGGGACCCGACGTGACCAGCCGGTCCTTGGCCGGGCCCTGCTGCACCTGCGCGAGCTGCGCGGGCGGCACGAACGTGGCGCCGAACGCGGAGGCGTCGTCGCCCGAGTCGGCGATGAGCCGCTGCGCCACGACCGTCTCGTCCTGGCCCAGCTCGAACACTATGGAGTCCGGCCCCGCGGTGCGGGCCTCGTCCGTCGCCTGGTCCCACTCGGAGTTGCGCTCCAGGGTCACCGAGGTGCCCTCGACGGTCTTAGCCACGCGGTACGGACCGGTGGCGACGGGCTCGGTCGTGTAGGTCTCGACGTCGCCCTCGCCGTCCGGCACCGCGCCGAACGCAGGCATGGACACGATCCACGGCCAGTCGCCGTACGCGCTGTCCAGGTGGAACACGATCGTCTTGTCGTCCGGCGTCTCGACGGAGTCGAGCTGCTTGCCCTGGAACGGTCCGCTGTACTCGTCGGCGCCCTCCAGCAGCCCCTTGTGGTAGCTCAGGCCGCCCGACAGCTCGGGCGCGAACGAGCGCTCGACCGAGTACTTGACGTCCGCCGAGGTGATCGGCGTCCCGTCCTCGAACTTCAGGTCGTCCTTGAGGGTGTAGGTCCAGGTAGCTCCGTCGTCCGACGGCGTGCCGGTGTCCGTCGCGAGGTCCGGCACCACCTCGGTGCTGCCGTCGGCGTTGGTCTTCCACGAGGTCAGCCGGCGCTCGACCAGGCCGAGTGTGGTGATCGCGAGGTTCTGGCTCGTGGCGGGGTCCCAGTTGATCGCGGGGTTGGCGGTGAGGATGTGCAGCTCGCCGCCCTGCTGGACGGCGGTCGCCTCGTCGCTCGAGGCCGCGCCTGGCTGGGAGTTCGCGTTGCAGGCCGTCAGGGCCAGCACAGCGGCGACGGCGATTCCGGCGACCGCCACGCGGCGGGCGGGCCTGCGTTCGGTGCGTGATGCGTTGTTCATGGGTTCCTTCTCGTCTCTGCTGGGTGTCTGAGGTGGCCGGCCGTCCTGCCCGGCGTGGGGCGTCACCGGCGACATCGCTGGGTCATCGGGCTCTCCCTCCGCGCCGCACCCGCGGGTCGAGCACGCCGTAGACGACGTCGACCGCCAGGTTCGCGACCACGACGATCGCCGCCGTGAAGACCGTGACGCCCACCAGCAGCGGCACGTCGGTGGTGCCCACCGCCTCCATGAGCAGGGCGCCGAGCCCGGGCATCGAGAACACGCGCTCGGTGATGACCGCGCCGCCCAGCAGGGCACCGAGGTCCAGCGCGAACAGCGTGACCACGGGAATCGCGGCGTTGCGCAGCGCGTGCCGCGTCACCACCCGGCGCTCGGAGATGCCCTTGGCGCGGGCCGTGCGGACGTACGGCGAGCCGAGCTCCTCCAGCATCTGGGAGCGCGTCAGCCGCGTGTAGACCGCGGCGGACAGCAGCGCCAGCACCGCCCACGGCAGCACCAGGTGCCACGCCCAGTCCACTGGGCTCTCGGCGAACGGCACGTAGCCGGACACCGGCACCATGTCGAGCGTGAAGCCGAACAGCAGGATTCCGAGCAGGCCCACCAGGTAGCTCGGCGCGGAGACCCCGGTGATCGCGGCGACCATGAGCCCGCGGTCCAGGGCGGTACCGCGCCGGACGGCCGCCACGGCGCCGGCGCCGACCCCGGCCACCAGCCAGAGCACCGCGGCGCCGATCGCGAGCGACGCCGTCACGCCGAACCGGCCCACGATCAGCTCGGTCACGGGCGTGCTGCGCGCGAACGAGTAGCCGAGGCACGGCCGCGGGCAGTCGATGGTCGCGCCCGCCGACCCGTAGGTGCGCCCGGTGAAGACGCCCCGCACGAACTCCCACCACTGCTCGACGACCGACTTGTCCAGCCCCATGAACGCGCGCGCCGTCTCCAGGCGCTCGGGCGTGCAGGGCTTGCCGCACGCGAGCTGCGCCGGGTCGGCGGGCAGCAGCACGAACAGCGCGTAGGTGAGGAACGAGACGGTGAGCAGCACGAACGCGAGCGTCGCGAGCCGCGTGGCGAGGAACCTGGTGAGCCTCATCGGGCGCCCCCTCGCCGACGACGCCGCTTGACGCCGCCGCCCCGCGGGTCGAGCGCGTCGCGCAGCCCGTCGCCGAAGGCGTTGAACGCGAGCGTGATGCCGAACAGCGCGAGGCCCGGGAACAGCAGGTACACGGGGTCAACGGAGAACCAGGTGACGGCGTCGCCGATCGGCCGGCCCCACGAAGGCGTGGGCGGCGGCACGCCGACGCCGAGGAACGAGAGGGCTGCTTCGGCCCCGATCGCGCCCGGGATCGAGATGGTCGTGAACACCACGATCGTCGACGCCAGGTTCGGCAGCACCTGACGGAACAGCACGTGCGCGTGCGAGGCGCCGAGTGCCTGCGACGCGCGCACGAAGCCCGAGGCGCGCAGCGCCATCGTCTGCCCGCGCACCACGCGGGCGATCGACGACCAGCCGAACAGCCCGATCACCAGCACCAGCAGGAGCAGGCGGGGGAACCAGCCGGGCGCGACGGCGCCGATCGCGATCATGAAGACCAGCGCCGGCAGCCCGATGAGGATGTCGATCAGGCGCGCCACCACCCAGTCCACCCAGCCGCCGAAGTAGCCGGCGACCAGGCCCAGCACCGTGCCGACCACCATCGAGACGGCGGTGGCGCCGACCCCGACCAGGAGCGAGGTGCGCGAGCCCATGACGACTATCGCGAACAGGTCGCGGCCCGTCAGGGGCTCGACCCCGAACCAGTGCTCGGCACCGACGCCGCCCAGCGACCCGGCGGGCGCCCCGGTCGGGCCGAGCGCGTCGAGGTCGTAGGTGTACGGGTCCACGCCGAGCGCGCGCGTGATCAGCGGCGCGGCCAGCGCGATGACGGCATAGGCCACGACCACGACGCCGCCCGCCAGGGCGAACCGGTCGCGGGCGAGCCGGCGCCAAAGCGGCGCGCGGCCGACGGCGAGCCTGGCGCCGGGCGGGGTCGGAGCGACCAGCTCGTCGGAGCGGTCGAGCGACATGAGACTCCTACGGACGACGGGACATGGCGGCGAGGCGGTACGGCGAGCACCGACAACACGACATGCGCACGACAGATCTCCTGGGCTCCGACGACGGGCCCCGATCGGGCCCGGCAGAACCATAGTCCACACCTTTGGCACCTATCGACCATCTCGAACAATCTGTGGCAGACGTCTCGCCCCCTGACACCGGGCCCGCGACTGCCCGACGGCGGACGCCTCACCCTGTGGAAAACGTGCACTTCGGCTTGCTCGAATCTGGGACACTGGTGCGCATGAGCATTCCTGCCTCCTCCGGGCCGACGGACCCGGCCGCGACCACACCCGCCCTCGACTCCTCGGCCGCCTCGGTAGCCGGCGGCGACGTCGTACGCGCGGTGGTCAAGGAGGTACCGGACAAGGTCAGCACGGACGGGCTCGAGGTCAAGTTCGACGAGCGCTGGACCGCAGAGCAGACCTTCGCCTTCGACCGCACCAAGACCCGCGACGAGATCTACTCGATCGACACCCCGCCGCCCACGGCGTCGGGCTCCCTGCACGTGGGGCACGTGTTCAGCTACACGCACACCGACATCGTGGCGCGCTACAAGCGCATGCGCGGCCTCGAGGTCTTCTACCCCATGGGCTGGGACGACAACGGCCTGCCCACCGAGCGCCGCGTCCAGAACTACTACGGCGTGCGCGTCGACCTGTCGCTGCCCTACGACCCCGACTTCACTCCCCCGTTCGAGGGCACCGGCAAGAGCGTCAAGGCCGCGGACCAGGTGCCGATCAGCCGCCGCAACTTCGTCGAGCTGTGCGAGCGCCTGACGGCCGAGGACGAGAAGCAGTTCGAGGAGCTGTGGCGTCGCCTCGGCATCTCGGTGGACTGGGCCCAGACGTACCAGACCATCGGGGACGGCTCGCGCGCCACGGCGCAGCGCGCGTTCGTGCGCAACCTGCGGCGCGGCGAGGCCTACCAGGCCGAGGCGCCGGGCCTGTGGGACGTCACGTTCCAGACCGCCGTCGCGCAGGCCGAGCTCGAGGCCCGGGACTACCCCGGTCACTTCCACAAGGTCGCCTTCCACCAGGCCGGCGGCGCACCCGTCTACATCGAGACCACCCGCCCGGAGCTGATCCCCGCCGTCGTCGCGCTCATCGCGCACCCCGACGACGAGCGCTACCAGCACCTGTTCGGCACCACTGTGACGTCTCCGCTGTTCGGCGTCGAGGTCCCGGTGCTCGCGCACCACCTGGCCGAGCCCGACAAGGGCGCGGGCATCGCGATGTGCTGCACCTTCGGTGACCTCACCGACGTGCAGTGGTGGCGCGAGCTGCAGCTCCCGACGCGCTCGATCATCAACCGCGACGGGCGCATCACGCGCGAGGTGCCCCAGTGGCTCCCGGCGGGCCCGGGCGCCGAGCTGTTCGAGGCCGAGGTCGCGGGCAAGACGACCTTCAGCGCCCGCAACGCGATCGTCGACGCGCTCACCGCGTCGGGCGACATGCCGACCGAGCCGGTGGCCACGCAGCGCAAGGCCAACTTCTTCGAGAAGGGCGACAAGCCCCTCGAGATCGTGACCTCTCGCCAGTGGTACATCCGCAACGGCGGCCGCGACGCGGCGCTGCGCGAGGAGCTGCTGGGCCGGGGCAAGGAGCTCGACTTCCACCCCGACTTCATGCGGGTGCGGTACGAGAACTGGGTCAACGGCCTCAACGGCGACTGGCTGGTGAGCCGCCAGCGCTTCTTCGGCGTCGCGATCCCGCTGTGGTACCCGGTCGACGCGAACGGCGAGGTCGACTATGACCACCCGATCGTGCCGGCCGAGGAGTCGCTGCCGATCGACCCGACCTCGCAGGCGCCCGCCGGCTATACGGAGGACCAGCGCGGCCAAGCCGACGGGTTCGTCGGCGACGCCGACGTCATGGACACCTGGGCCACCTCGTCCCTGAGCCCGCAGATCGTCGGCGGCTGGGAGCGGGACCAGGACCTCTTCGACCGCGTCTACCCGATGGACCTGCGCCCCCAGGGCCAGGACATCATCCGCACCTGGCTGTTCTCCACGGTGGTGCGCTCGCACCTGGAGAACAAGGTGCTGCCCTGGAAGAACGCGACGATCAGCGGCTGGATCCTCGACCCGGACCGCAAGAAGATGTCGAAGTCCAAGGGCAACGTCGTCACGCCGATGGACCTGCTCGTGGAGCACGGCTCGGACGCGGTGCGGTACTGGGCGGCCTCGGCTCGCCTGGGCACGGACGCGGCGTTCGAGGTGGGCCAGATGAAGATCGGTCGCCGCCTGGCGATCAAGGTCCTCAACGCCTCGAAGTTCGCGCTGTCGTTCGGTGGCGGCGCGGGCAGCGAGATCGCGCTCGACCCGGCGGCGGTCACGGTCTCGCTGGACCGGTCGATGCTGGCCGGCCTGGCAGGCGTCGTCGACCAGGCCACGGCCGCGCTCGAGACCTACGACCACACGCGTGCGCTCGAGCTCACCGAGACGTTCTTCTGGACGTTCTGCGACGACTACCTGGAGCTCGTCAAGGACCGCGCCTACGGCGCGGGCGCCGATTCGGCTGACGTCTCCCCGGAGACGACGTCGGCCCGCACCGCCCTGGCGATCGCGCTGGACACCATGCTCCGGCTGCTGGCTCCCTACCTCCCGTTCGCCGCGGAGGAGGTCTGGTCCTGGTGGCGCGAGGGCTCGGTGCACCGCGCGCCGTGGCCCGTCGCGGAGCCGCTGCGTTCCGCCGCGGGCACTGCGAACCCGGCCGACCTCGCGGCAGCCGGCCACGCCCTGGCGGCGCTGCGCAAGGTCAAGTCGGCGGCAAAGGCGTCGATGCGCACGCCCATCGTGGCCGCGTCGCTGGCCGTCCCGGCCGGGTCGCTCACCGCGGTGGAGACGGCGGTCGAGGACATCAAGGCCGCGGGCCGGGTCACCGGCACGCTCGAGCTCGTGACTACCACGGAGGGCCAGGGCGACCAGGCTGTCCAGGGCGGCATGGTCGTGACGTCGAGCGAGCTGGGCGAGGCCCCGCCCCGCAACAAGGCCTGACCCTGACGGTTTCGCCGAAGTAGAGCGCCTGTCCCCGACCTTCCCTGGTGACGCCAGGGAGACTCGAGGACCGGCGCTCTACTTCGGCGAAACCTCAGGTCAGTTGAGCATCAGGACTACCGCGTCGCCCGCCTTGGCGGCCGCGCCGTAGAACGCGGCGAGCTCGCCGTAGGCCTTCCCGAGGCTCTCGGGGTCGGTCTCCGCGACGTGCTCGGTCGGGTCCGGGCAGACGTCCTCGTCGCACACCTGGGCGGCGTCGGCGAGCGGCGCCAGGGCGTCGAAGGACGTGCCGCCGAGGAACGCGGCGACCTTCTCCACGTCCTCGGGAGCCAGGTACCGCACCGGCGTGATCCCGTCGGTGGATCCCAGCTCGGCACCGCCCTGCACCGGGTCGACGGGCATCCCGCCGTGCTGCAGCAGCACCGTGTGGAGCGGACCCCACACGGTGCCGATGCTGAAGTACCTCGCTTCCTGGGCCGGAAGGTCCATCTGCACCCACTCGCCCGCGAGCTCGTCGATGTGCTCCAGCGCCCAGGTCAGATCTGTCCGTGCCTTGTCGAAGTCGTCCGCGGCAAGCCGCGCGTACTCACAATGAATCATCCCCATGGCCCGAGACCGTACCGATAATGCGTTTCCCTGTGTATGGGCAAAACGGACACATTCCAACGCAACAATTTCCCATACGCGGTAAAACGGAAATTCCATACGGACCGGCGCCCGTTCTGGGGTTTTGGTCCCCAAGAGCTGGCCGAGAATTCACACCGAATTCACGCGCCGGGGGTCAGTGCCGCCGTCGAGCGTCGCCGGACATGCTCACGAGCGCCTCCGTGGGGGTGCCGTCGTCGCGCCAGCGCAGCGTCGCGGCCACGCCGTCCATGAGCTCGACCGAGCCTTCGGGCGCGAACGTCAGGCCGGCGTCCTGCCCCACTGCCGCCCGCACGAACGCCACCGACGCCGGCAGCTCCTCCAGCCGCTCCGTCACACCGATGTCCTCGAGATCGGACCGGGACGCCGCGATGTGCATCGGGTCCGGCCCGATCCAGAGCGTGCGCCCGATCATCCACGAGCTGCCTGTGCCGTACTCCTCGGCCAGGACGAGCTCCTTGACCTGCCCGCGGGCGAGCACCGCCACGACGTCGTCCACCGAGGTGACGGCGTTGGACTCGCGGCCCAGCTCCTGCCGCAGCTCCGCCAGCACACGTTCCCGGCGCCGCTCCCGGTAGGAGTCGAGGGCCTCGCCGACCCGCTCGGCGAACGCACCCTCGCGCACCCCGCCGCCGCGCCCGCCGCCCGACACCTCGATCACCCTCTCGGTGGTCGGCGGCGTCAGCGCCGCGCGGGCCAGGGACACCGCGCGCTTGTCCCCCGTGAGCAGCACCAGCTCGGGCCTGGTCTCGGCCACGTGCCGCTCGATCTCCGCCGCTACGGCCACCGCGTTGCGCTCCCACGAGTCCTCGGCGCGCGACTCGATGCGTGCCCGCTTCACCTCGTTGGACCCGGACTTCTCGATCTCGTCGTGCGGCGCCTGGAAGGTCCTGTGCACCTTGCCGCTCGGCCCCGAGCGGAAGAAGTCCGCCCCTTGCCGGTCCACGGCCACCTTGAGCAGCTCCACCGACTCGTCGGCGGCGAGCGCGGCCTGCAGCAGTGCGGGCACTTGCGCCCACGAGCACGTCGTGGCGGTCGGCGGGTTGTTGACCACTCGGTCTACCAGCACCCCGGTGTCGTCGGCGATGACGACCCGGCCATGCGGCCCCGGGACCCGCGTGGGCCTGAGCACCACCTCCGCGACCGCGTCCAGCACGGCCGCAGGAGCGCCCTGTTGCGCCAGCTCCTTGCGGGCCGCGTTCCATCGGCCTTCGACGTCGCGTTCGGCGGCCTGCTCGGACGGCGTGGCGTCCAAGTGCAGGGTCACGAAGGGACCCGGGTGGCCGAGGAGGGGTTTGAGCCAGTCGATCTTCATTCGAACCTCCGCGTCTCCCGCCGAGGTCGAGATGATGCCCTACCGCATACCTCGCCCCGGCGTTCCCTCCAGGAAACGACGAATCGCGGGCGCACGCCACCCCCCTGCCGGAATTGCTTGTGACCTGGGCACCAAATTTCAACCACCCAACGTCGAGCGCATATCCGCAAAGAGTAAAGCGTAGCTAATTTCTAGCCCCTTCAAGCGTATGTGTCGACCTCAGGCAGGTTCTCGCCCTTGTGCTCCGCGGCGATCAGCTCGTGGTGGCGGATCACCTCGCTCACGATGAACTGGCGGAACTGCTCGGCGAACTCGGGGTCGAGCCCCGACTCCTCCGCGATGCTCGTGAGCCGCGCGATCTGCTCCTTCTCGCGTGCCGGGTCCGCCGGGGGCAGGCCACCGACGGCCTTGAGCTCGCCCACCCGCCGGGTCACCCTGAACCGTTCGGCCAGGAGGTACACCAGCGCGGCGTCGATGTTGTCGATGCTCCCGCGGAGCCGGATGATCTCGGACGGCACCGGGACGCTGGTCGGTTCGTTGTCTGACACAAGAAGAGGCTATCTGCCCGAGGGGGCAACCCGCGAAGCCTGTTCCGACCTGCGACGTAGATCGGCTACAGTCTGGCGAGCAGGCACGCAACTTGGTGAAGGCCCAGTACTGTGGCTTCACCTCTTCAAGACTTCAACGGAGAGCAGCAGATGACACTCGTCTCGTCGCCGGCCTTGGTGGAGGTGCCGGAGAGCACCAGCATCAACACCATCCTCGCGGACCGTGTGGCCCGCTCCGGAGACGAGGCGCTCATCGAGCGGCGCGAGACCCCCGACGGTCCCTGGATCGCGGTCTCCGCGCGGCAGTTCGAGGACGAGGTGCAGGCCGTCGCCCGTGGCCTCGTGGCCCGCGGCATCGAGGCCGGCGACCGCGTGGCGATCATGTCGCGCACCCGGTACGAGTGGACGCTGATCGACTTCGCCATCTGGGCCGCCGGCGCGGTCGCCGTGCCGGTCTACGAGACGTCGTCCGCCGAGCAGGTGCAGTGGATCCTGTCCGACGCCGACGTCCGCCTGGTCATCGTCGAGTCCAGCGCGCATGCCGAGACCGTCCGGAGCGTGCGTCCCCACCTGCCGACCCTCGCCAACATCCTCCTCATCGACGACGACGCGGTGCTCGACCTGCGCAAGGCCGGCACCAACCTCTCGGCCGGCATCGTGGCCGAGCGGCGCGACGCCGTCCGCCGTGACGACCTGGCGACCATCATCTACACCTCGGGCTCCACCGGCCGGCCCAAGGGCGTCGAGCTGACGCACGGCAACTTCGCGCACCTGGCAATGAACGCCGCGATCGGCATCCCGGAGCTGCTGCGCGCCGAGAACGCCCGCACGCTCCTGTTCCTGCCGCTCGCGCACGTGTTCGCGCGCTACGTGGAGATCGCGACCATCGCCGGGAACGCCGTCCTCGGTCATGCCCCGGACATCAAGAACCTCGTCAGCGACCTCGGCTCGTTCCGCCCGACCTATCTCCTGGCCGTGCCGCGCGTCTTCGAGAAGGTCTACAACAGCGCGGAGCAGAAGGCGTCGGCGTCGGGCCTCAAGGCCAGGATCTTCGCGTGGGCCGCCCGGGTCGCCGGGGACTACTCGCGGGCCCTGGACACGCCGTCCGGCCCGGACCGGGCGCTCAGGGCGAGGCACGCGATCGCCGACCGGCTCGTCTTCAGCAAGCTCAAGGCGACCATGGGTGGCCAGCTCCAGTGGGCGGTCTCCGGCGGCGCGCCGCTCGGCGAACGGCTCGGCCACTTCTTCCGCGGCTCGTGCGTCACCATCCTGGAGGGCTACGGACTGACGGAGACCACCGCCCCGACGACGGTCAACCGGCCGAACCGACAGGTGATCGGCTCCGTGGGCCCGGCCTTCTTCGGCACGGACATCAACATCGCCGACGACGGCGAGGTGCTGCTGCGCGGCCCGCACATCTTCCGTGGCTACCGCAACCAGCCGAACCTGACCGCGGAGACGTTCGTCGACGGCTGGTTCCGCACGGGCGACCTGGGCAGCATCGACGAGCACGGCTACCTGCACATCACCGGCCGCAAGAAGGAGATCATCGTGACCGCGGGCGGCAAGAACGTCGCCCCGGCGGTCCTCGAGGACCGCATGCGCGCCCACCCGATCGTGAGCCAGGTCGTCGTCGTCGGCGACCAGCGCCCGTTCATCGGCGCGCTCGTCACGCTCGACGCCGAGATGCTGCCCGGCTGGTGCGCGGCGAACGGCTTGCCGAAGCTGTCGGTCGACGAAGCCCGCGTGCACCCGAAGGTGCTGGCCGAGCTCGACAAGGTGGTCGCCCACGCGAACGAGGCGGTGTCCAAGGCCGAGTCGATCCGTAAGATCACGGTGCTCGACATCGACTTCACCGAGGCCAACGGGTACCTCACGCCGTCCATCAAGGTGAAGCGCGCCAAGGTGCTCGCCGACTTCGCGGGCACGGTCGACGCCCTGTACGGCGCCCCGGTCGAAGCGCCCCACCCGGCCCCCGCCCGCTGACGTCACCACCAAAGCGCCTGCCCCGTTCGTTGAGTGCTGGGTATTTGTTGAGTCAGCGGACTCGATCCAACAAATATCCAGCACTCAACGAACGGGGCAGGCGTTCTCGTTCTGGGGGGTCTTGTTACGCGCTCTTCTCGCGGGGCTGGCGGCCTCGGACCGGGCTCTTGCGCGGGACCACCGTCGGGTTCACGTTGTCGAGCACCACGTCGCGCGTGATCAGCACGCGCTCGACGTCATCGCGGCTCGGCACGTCGAACATGACCTGCTGGAGCACTTCTTCCATGATGGCCCGCAGGCCGCGCGCTCCGGTGCCCCGGAGCAGGGCCTGCTCGGCGATGGCACCGACGGAGGGCTCGTCGAACTCGAGCTCCACGCCGTCGATCTCGAACATGCGCTTGTACTGCTTCACGAGCGCGTTCTTCGGCTCCGTCAGGATCCGTACCAGCGCGTCGCGGTCAAGCGGCGAGACGGACGCGATGACGGGCAGCCGGCCGATGAACTCGGGGATCAGGCCGTATTTCTGCAGGTCCTCGGGCCGGACCTCGGCGAACAGGTCCTCGTCGCCCGCGATGGACTCCATGGGGGCGCTGAAGCCGATGCCGCGCTTGCGGGACCGGGCGGCGACGATGTCGTCCAGCCCGGCGAACGCGCCGGCCACGATGAACAGCACGTTCGTCGTGTCGATCTGGATGAACTCCTGGTGCGGGTGCTTGCGCCCGCCCTGCGGCGGCACCGAGGCGGTGGTGCCCTCGATGATCTTCAGGAGCGCCTGCTGCACCCCCTCGCCGGACACGTCTCGCGTGATCGACGGGTTCTCCGCCTTGCGGGCCACCTTGTCGACCTCGTCGATGTAGATGATGCCCGTCTCGGCCTTCTTGACGTCGTAGTCCGCGGCCTGGATGAGCTTCAGCAGGATGTTCTCGACGTCCTCGCCCACGTAGCCGGCCTCGGTGAGGGCTGTCGCGTCGGCGATGGCGAACGGCACGTTCAGCATCTTCGCGAGCGTCTGCGCCAGGTAGGTCTTGCCCGTGCCCGTGGGGCCGATGAGCAGGATGTTCGACTTGGCGATCTCTACCGGGTCCTGGTCGTCCGGGCTGATCGACCGGCCGGCCTCGCCGGCCTGGATCCGCTTGTAGTGGTTGTAGACAGCAACGGCCAGGGCGCGCTTGGCGGGGTCCTGGCCGATGATGTACTGCTCGAGGAAGTCGAAGATCTCGCGTGGCTTGGGCAGCTCGGTCAACCCGAGCTCGGCCGCCTCACCCAGCTCTTCCTCGATGATCTCGTTGCACAGCTCGATGCACTCGTCGCAGATGTACACGCCCGGCCCGGCGATCAGCTTCTTCACCTGCTTCTGCGACTTGCCGCAGAAGTTGCACTTCAGCAGTTCCGCGCCGTCACCGATTCGCACCACTACCTGTCTCCTCGCCTTGTGCACCCTCACGGAGTCCCGCACAGGCCGGCTGACCCAGCAGATCCGCAACGTCGAGCGGTCTCAGATCCATTCCACACCACCTGTGGCTCATTGTCAGCCCAGCGGCCCGGCGGGTCGCACGACCGACATTCACCACATCATGACAATTTTGTCATGATCTGTGCAGCGACTCCCACAATGCCCGACGCCGGGGCCTGCCGTCCACCGGTATTGGTGGAGCTGCCCCGGCGCCGGGATGCGATCTCGACGGAACCGACCGGAGTGGTCAGTTCGTCACGACCGCAACAGGCTTGCGCGACTGGAGCACCTCGTCGACCAGGCCGTAGTCCTTGGCCTGTGCGGCGGTGAGGATCTTGTCGCGCTCGATGTCCTCGCGAACCTCTTCGACCGACTTGCCGCTGTGCGTGGCCAGCGTCAGCTCGAGCCACTCGCGCATGCGGATGAGCTCGTTCGCGTGGATCTCGATGTCCGAGGCCTGCGCGTAGCCGCCACCCTCCATCGCGGGCTGGTGGATCAGCACGCGCGAGTTCGGCAGCGCCAGGCGCTTGCCCGGCTGGCCGGCGGCCAGCAGCACCGCGGCGGCTGAGGCCGCCTGGCCCAGGCACACGGTCTGGATCTGCGGCTTGATGAACTGCATGGTGTCGTACAGCGCCGTCATGGCCGTGAACGAGCCGCCCGGCGAGTTGATGTACAGGATCACGTCGCGGTCCGGGTCCTGGGTCTCCAGGACCAGCAGCTGGGCCATGACGTCGTCCGCGGACGCGTCGTCGACCTGGACACCCAGGAAGATGATGCGGTCCTCGAACAGCTTGGTGTACGGGTCCTGGCGCTTGAAGCCGTACGCGGTGCGCTCCTCGAACTGCGGGAGCACGTAGCGTGCGGACGGCATGGCGCCGGCGGTGGCATAGGGCAGCCCCATGCCCGAGTGGGCACGTGCGCCGGCAAGGCGCTCTGCGGCTGCGACGAACTGGGCTTCAGGACTCACGGCGTTCTCCTCGCGATAAAAGTCTGGTTGCGTTTCCGGGCGGTCAGCTGGCCATGCCGCCGCCGCCGGAGACCGACGCGGCGCTCTCCACGACGTGGTCGATGAAGCCGTACTCCAGCGCCTCAGGGGCCGTGAACCAGTTGTCGCGGTCGTTGTCCTTGATGATCGTCTCGAGCGGCTGCCCGGTCTGCTCGGCCGTCAGCTCGGCGAGCACCTTCTTCATGTGCATGATGAGCTGCGCGTTGATGCGCACGTCGGTGGCGGTGCCGCCGATGCCGCCCGAGGGCTGGTGCATCATCACGCGAGCGTGGGGCGTGGCGTACCGCTTGCCCTTGGCGCCCGACGACAGCAGGAACTGACCCATGGAGGCCGCCATACCCATCGCGACGGTGGCGACGTCCGGCTTCACCCACTGCATGGTGTCGTAGATCGCCATGCCGGCCGTGATGGAGCCGCCGGGCGAGTTGATGTACAGCCAGATGTCCTTGTCGGGGTCCTCGGCCGCGAGAAGCATCATCTGCGCGCTGATCGCGTTCGCGTTCTCGTCGCGCACCTCCGACCCCAGCCAGATGATGCGCTCCTTGAGCAGCCGGTTGTAGATGGAGTCGTTGAGCCCGAAGCCAGCACCCTCCGTCCGAGCTACCGGCCCAGCATCCATCCGCAGCAGATCGTTCACGTCCATCTCCTCGGTTCTGACTCTCGTCTTTGGACCACGTCCTACGACGTCGTGTCGCTCGACCCTAACGTGCCGCAGCCCGCCGGAACTCCTGATTCGGCGCCGTTTTCGCCTACAGCGCACCGGTGCTGCCCACGGCGAAGCCAGGGGGAACGCAGACGGCGGTCCGCCTCGGTGGTCGAGCTTGTCGAGACCCGGTCTCGACAAGCT